>NZ_BAABCQ010000018.1:0-68822 GCF_039539045.1 Streptomyces marokkonensis | reverse complement strand
GCGGATGCCGGGCCAGCACCGCGTCCACCTCGGGCGTCAACGCCGCCGCCAGCCGGGTGGCCACCGGCAGTGTGTCGTCCAGCAGGGCTGTCGCGGCGGCCAGCACCGCATCGCGGCCGGCACCCTTCGGCACTCCCGCGGCGGCCCGCCGGTACAGCTCGGCGCCCTCCTCCAGGACCAGGCCGGTGTCGATGCCGGCCGGGACCTTGATCCGCGCGTGGCGCCGCCAGGTGGCGACGGGGTCGCTCCACGCCTCCACCCGGTAGGTCCAGTCGCCCGCGGTGTCCGGGGTGACCTCGGCGCCCCAGCGGTCGCTGCCCGGGGTCAGCTCCCGCATCGGCGTCCACGGGCCCGGCCGTCCCTCGGGGTCCTTCAGTACGACGTTGGCGGCCACCGCGTCGTGCCCCTCGCGGAACACGGTCGCGGTGACCTCGAACGTCTCTCCCGCCACCGCCTTCGCCGGGCGTCTGCCGTACTCCACCACCGGGTGGACGTCCCGAACCGGGATACGTCCGATCCCCACGGTCGCACTCATCCGTTCTCACCTCCGCCGTGCTCGGGGCCGGGCGCGGGCCCGGTCGTCGGGGTCAAGCCGCGCCGGAGGGGGTCTTCCGCCCCGACGGGGAGAGCCGGCCCCCCTGTTCCTGCGCATGGGTGACCAGGTTCGTCCGCAGATACCGTTCGGCGGCATCCGCGGCCTCGCGTGCGCACCGCTTTCCCATCAGCACGCACAGGGTGTAGCCGGAGTCCTCGAAGGTGGACCGGACGCCCCCGTCCGCGGGAGACGCGAGCATCGAGCGTTCCCAGGCGCGATAACGCCGCAGCTGCCGGGCGACTTCGCTCTTCGCGGGAAGCAGCATGGCCGGTCACCTTCCGGACGGTCCGGGGGTACGGACGATCGACTTCTTCACACATGGTGCACGGGCGGTGACGTGCCGTCTTGTTGGATCTTCAACCACTTTCTCGTGTTGCACGAATGGGCTACGCCTCCCACTCTGGAGTGACTCAGAAGCGATCAGTGCTCACGCTTCGTGTCGGGGAGCTCGTCCCCCAAGGGGCGAGGAGGAGCGAGAGCTCTCGCGGTGAGGAGCCACGACGATGAAGACCGCAGTGCCCTGCTACTACCACCTCGACGTGGAAGTGAGCCCGGAACGGGTCGTACAGGTCAGGCGCATCCTGGCCGCTCACCTCCGGTTCTGGAACCTGGAGAACCTCGTCGAACCCGTCTGCTCGGGCGCCGAGATGCTGCTCCGGGCGATCGACGAGCACGCGAGCGACAAGAACACGTCGATCGAGATGTGGTGGAACCGCCAGCACCTCATCACGGCCGTGGGGGGCAACGACCACGCGCTCCGTCCCGACCAGGACCTGCGCACGTGCCTGCAGCACCTCGCCGCCACCAGCGACGGCTGGGGCTGCTGCGCCATCGACACCGGGGCCAAGGTCATCTGGTTCTCGCAGCGCGCCCGGGCCGGCGAACGTGTCCCGCTGGTGGCGACGGCGCCGGAACCGATCACCCAGGAGGGGCTGGAAGTGCCACGAGAGATCATGCCGGTGGCCCGGCTGGCCGACCCGGTGAGTACGGGCAACGGCATTCTGGAGGAGGCCCGGTGACCCGCGCCAGGCCGAACTGGAAGGGGTCGCCCGTGTGGAGCGGGCACCCCTACCCCCTGGGAGCCGCGTACGACGGACAGGGCACCAATTTCGCGCTGTTCAGCGAGGTCGCCGAACGGGTGGAACTCGTCCTCGTCGACGACGACGGAACCCACAGCACCGTCCCGCTGCCCGAGGTCGACGGCTTCGTCTGGCACTGCTACCTGCCCGGCGTCGGCCCGGGACAGCGCTACGGCTACCGGGTCCACGGTCCGTGGGCCCCCGCCGTGGGCCACCGCTGCAACCCGGCGAAGCTGCTCCTCGACCCGTACACCCGGGCCGTGGACGGGATGGTGGACAACCATGCCTCCCTCTTCGAACGGGCCAGGGGCAGGGCCGACCCGGGTGACAGCGCCGGACACACCATGCTCGGCGTGGTCACCGACCCGTTCTTCGACTGGGGCGACGACCGCCCGCCCGGACGCCCGTACTCGGAGAGCGTGATCTACGAGGCCCACGTCCGCGGACTCAGCCGCACCCACCCCGACGTGCCCGAGGAACTGCGCGGCACCTACGCGGGGCTGGCGCACCCGGCGGTCGTCAACCACCTGACGTCCCTCGGCGTGAGTGCGGTGGAGCTGATGCCGGTGCATCAGTTCGTGCACGACGGGGTGCTCCAGGACCGGGGCCTGTCCAACTACTGGGGCTACAACACCATCGGCTTCTTCGCGCCCCACAACGGCTACGCCGCCCTCGGCACCCGCGGGCAGCAGGTCACCGAGTTCAAGTCGATGGTCAAGACCCTGCACGAGGCCGGCCTCGAAGTGATCCTCGACGTGGTCTACAACCACACCGCCGAGGGCAACGAAAAGGGCCCCACCCTCTCCTTCCGCGGCATCGACAACGCCTCGTACTACCGCCTTGTGGACGGCGACTGGCAGCACTACTACGACACCACCGGCACCGGCAACAGCCTGCTGATGCGGCACCCGTACGTACTCCAGCTGATCATGGACTCGCTGCGGTACTGGGTCACCGAGATGCACGTCGACGGCTTCCGCTTCGATCTCGCGGCCACCCTGGCCCGGCAGTTCCACGAGGTGGACCGGCTGTCGGCGTTCTTCGACCTCATCCAGCAGGATCCGGTGATCAGCCGCGTCAAGCTGATCGCCGAACCCTGGGACGTCGGCGAGGGCGGCTACCAGGTGGGCAACTTCCCCCAGCTGTGGTCGGAGTGGAACGGCATGTACCGGGACGCGGTACGGGACTTCTGGCGCGGCGAGGAGCACACGCTCGGCGAGTTCGCCTCCCGGCTGACCGGCTCCTCCGACCTGTACCAGCACAGCCGGCGCCGCCCCCGCGCCAGCGTCAACTTCGTGACCGCGCACGACGGGTTCACCCTGCGCGACCTCGTCTCGTACAACGACAAGCACAACGAGGCCAACGGCGAGGGCAGCCGGGACGGCGAGAGCCACAACCGGTCCTGGAACTGCGGCGCCGAGGGCGTGACGAAGGACCCGGCCGTCCGGGAGCTGCGCGGCCGCCAGCAGCGCAACTTCCTCACCACGCTGCTGCTCTCGCAGGGCATCCCGATGCTGTGCCACGGTGACGAACTGGGCCGTACCCAGCGTGGCAACAACAACGCCTACTGCCAGGACAACGAGATCTCCTGGGTCGACTGGCGGCTGAACGGGGAACAGCGCGCGCTGCTGGACTTCACCCGTCGCGTCATCGCGCTGCGGGCCGGCCACCCCGTCCTGCGCCGGCGCCGCTACTTCCGCGGCGACACCCTCACCCACGCGGACCAGCCGCTGCCCGACCTGGTGTGGCTGCTGCCCGACGCGCGGGAGATGACCGACGACGACTGGCAGCGTTCCGACGCGCACGCCGTCGGCGTCTTCCTCAACGGCGACGCCATCGCCGAGCCCGACCCGTGCGGCCGGCCGGTCGTGGACGACTCCTTCCTGCTGCTGCTCAACAGCCACTGGGAGCCGACGGACTTCAAGCTGCCCGGCGCCACCTACGGCGAGCGCTGGGCAGCCCTGATCGACACCGCCGACCCGGAGGGTGTCCCCGACGAGGCGGAGCACAAGGCAGGCACCGTGGTGACCGTCGAGCAGCGCAGTCTGGTGCTGCTCTCCCGGCCGTCCCGCGCCGGCCGGTGAGCAGCCCGTGAGGTCAGCCGGCGAGGCGGCGCGCGGTCACCGTGAACTGCGCGCCGTCGGCGTCCCGGAGCACGGCCTCGTCACTGCTCACGGACAGTACGCTGCCGCCGTGCCGCTCCGCGGCGCGGGCGCACGCCGCGACGTCCCGGACCGCGAAGTGGACCTGCCAGTGCGGCCGGACGGCCGGATCGGGCGCCGATCCCAGGGCTCCCGACTCGATGCGTGCCACCACATCGCCCTGGCTGCGCAGGACCACCTCGTCGCCCTCGTACTCGACCTCGCAGCAGCCGCTGGGACCCGACGCCCAGTCGAAGATCTCGCCGTAGAAGATGGCGGCGTCGAAGGCGTCACGCGTGTGCAGCCGGATGAAGGCGGGGCGCGAGGTGCGCCAGGTCTCCCAGTCCGTGAACAGCGCGCCCTCCCAGATCCCGAAGGTCGCGCCGTCCCGGTCGGCCAGGAGGGCAGCCCGGCCGGGGGGCAGGGAGATGGGCCCGACCGCTGCCGTGCCGCCGCGCTCCTGCACCCGCGACGCCGCCTCGTCCGCACTGCGTACGGCGAAGTACGGCGTCCACGCCACCGCCATCTGCCACATCGTGGCGACGGCGCCGATCCCGGCGACCGGCGCACCGTCGGCCAGGGCGATCCGGAAGGCGTCGCCCAGCTTTCCGGGCCGCCACCGCCAGCCCAGCACGGCGGAGTAGAACTCCTCGGTGGCCTTCAGGTCACGGCTGGTCAGGCTCACCCAGCAGGGGGCCCCGTACACGGAGTGCGTGGACAGCAGGCTCTCCGTGCCGGCCGAAAGGGACATGTCGTGGTTCATGGCAGTCGCGTCCTGGTCTCGTCCACCGGCAGCCACCGGCTCCACGCCAGTGTCCGGCCGGGAGTGCGGCGGGCGCCTGCCGAGTACCCCGGCCGCGTCGCCGAAACGGAGGCCCACACGCCCCGGACGGCCCAGTGGCGCAGGGAGGCACAGGTGGCCACGATGGAGGCGTCGGAGCGGTACCGCGCGGCACAGGCGGCGGTGACCCGCCGGATCCGGAGGTGACCATGCCCACCGACTGGGGCTCGGACCAGACCGGCTCGGACCAGGTCTTCCAGTTGCAGGAGCAGGTCCGGCAGCTGAAGGAGGCGGTCGTCTCGCACGCCGTCGTCGACCAGGCGATCGGGATGATCGTTGCCCTCGGCAGGGTGACACCGGACCAGGGGTGGATCGTACTGAAGGAGGTTTCCCAGCATACGAACATCAAACTGCGCAACGTGGCAGAAATGATACTCATCTGGGGGCGCGCCGGGGTGATGCCGCCGGAGATCCGGGCCGCCCTCGACGACTGCCTGGACCGGCACGGCCCCACGCAGATCCCCGGCGCCCCGCCCGAGGCCCGCTGAGAGTCACCGCGCGCCCGCCGGCGGGGAGTCAGCGGATCTCCGCGAGGATCTCCTCGCGGATCCGGTCGAAACAGCCGCTGAGCAGCCGGGAGACGTGCATCTGGGAGATGCCGAGCTGTTGTGCGATGCGGCTCTGCGTCATCCCGCCGAAGAAGCGCAGGTAGAGGATGGTGCGCTCGCGCTCGGGCAGCGCCTCCAGACAGGGCCGGACGGCCACCCGGTCCACGACCGCGTCGAAGGCCGGGTCCGGTCCGCCGAGCGCGTCCCCGAGGGCGTACCCGTCGGTGCCGGGCATCTCCGCCTCCAGGGAGAGGGCGGAGAAGCACTCCAGCGCCTCCATGCCGGTACGGACCTCGACCGTGGTCAGCTGCGCGTGCTCGGCGATCTCCTCGATGGTCGGGGCGCGTCCCGGTGTCGTCTGCGCCAGTTCCTTCGCGGATCTGCGCACCCGGTTGCGCAGGTCCTGGATCCGGCGTGGCACGTGCAGGGTCCACATGTGGTCGCGGAAGTGCCGTTTGATCTCGCCGGTCACGGTCGGCACGGCGTACGCCTCGAAGGCGTGGCCGCGTTCCGGGTCGTAGTGGTCGACGGCCTTGACCAGTCCGAGGGCGGCCACCTGGTAGAGATCCTCCAGGTTCTCGCCGCGGCCCCGGAAGCGGACCGCGATCCGCTCCGCCATGGGCAGCCAGACCTTGATCAGGTCGTCCCGCAGCGCCTTGCGCTCCGGGCCGTCGGGCAGCGCGACGAGCCGGTCGAATGCCGCGGCCGTGTCGGGGGCGTCGTCGTGGGGGTGGGGCTTGGTTCTGCCGGCGATACGCGTCATGCGCACCTCCCTCAGCAGGGGGGCTGGCAAATCCTCATATATATGGATACTGAGCGCCAATCCCTCGAACGGCCACCCGAACGGCCACCCGAACGGCTGCGGACCGGTGAGTGAGACGGAGACGCTGCCGAACGTGATGTGCGGCACGCTCTGGGTGATCGTCCGGCGGGAGGGTCGGCGGATCGTCCCTGCGCAGCGCTTGATCACTGATCAAAAGGTGTGAAATCCCTGGCCACAGTGCATTCCGCTCATTTGACAGTGCGCTGAGCGCACAGATAGGAAGCAGCGTCGAGAGGTCGAGAGGGGCACCGTGTACGAGCCGAACGTGGTCGGGGACTGGCAGGAGTACGACGAGCACGCCGGCCTGCGGGTCCGCGTCCACCGTCTTGAGCAGGCCGAGCCGCCCCGTGGACGGGACGACGCCGCCGAGGGGCTGACGTACTTCTGTGTCCGGGTGACCGTCGAGAACCGGGGCGGCCGGCAGCTCGGCATCCACCTGGAGGACGGCCAGGTCGACGTGCGGATCGGCCCCGACGGGGAGAGCGCCTTCCTCGACTGGCGCAACTCCCAGTTCGTCGAGGGCTTCGACGTCTACCCGCTGCGCCGGGTCACCGCGGTGCTCTACGCGGCGGGCCCGGAGGCGAGCCTCGGCCAGGTGGACGTCCAGGTTCAGTTGCGGGTGGACGATGAATGGGCCGGCCGCCGGCTGTGGACCGGCGGCCTCGGGCTGTCCGACGGGGCCACCGGGCCCCTTTCCGCCGCGCGGGAGGACGGCCTGGTGCACCAGGTGAGCACCTTTCTGCGGGGCCAGGCGGACGAGGGTTCCGGCTGACTTCCGTCCGGTGGCGTCTCAGTGCGCGATGCCGTCGATGATCTCGCGGGCCCCCTGACGCAGCAGCGCCACGGCGACCGAGGTGCCCAGGGTCGCCGGGTCGAGCCGGCCCGCCCACTCGTGTGCGTTCAGCCGCGTCTTGCCGTCCGATGTGAAGACACAGGCCCGCAGGGAGAGTTCCCCGCTCCGGTCCACGCGGGCGTAGCCGGCGATCGGGCTGTTGCAGTGCCCTTGCAGCACGTGCAGGAACATCCGCTCCGCCGTCGCCTCCTGATGCGTCCGCGGATGACCGAGACCGGACACCGCGTCGATGAGCGCGGTGTCGTCCTTGCGGCACTGCAGGGCGAGGATGCCCGCGCCGATCGGCGGCATCATCGTCTCGGGGGAGAGGACCTCGCTGATCACGTCGGGGCGGCCGATGCGCTCCAGGCCGGAGACGGCGAGGAGCAGGGCGTCCGCCTCGCCGGCGGCCAGTTTCGCCAGCCGTCGGTTGGCGTTGCCGCGGAACGGCACGCACCTCAGGTGCGGGTGGGTGGCGGCGAGCTGGGCGACGCGGCGAACCGAGGAGGTGCCGACGCGGGTCCCGGCGGGCAGCCCGTCCAGGGTGAGCCCGTCAGGGTGGACGAGGGCGTCGCGGACGTCGTCCCGTTCCAGGAACGCGGCGAACACCGTGCCCGCCGGCAGCGGCCGGTCGGCGGGCACGTCCTTGACGCAGTGCACCGCGAGATCGGCCTCGCCCGACAGCAGCGCGGCGTCGACCTCCTTGGTGAACGCGCCCTTGCCCTCCACCTGGGACAGGTCGCCGAGCCACTTGTCGCCGGTGGTTTTCACCGGCACGACCTCGGTGCGCGCGCCGGGGTGGAGGGCGGCCAACTCGGCCCGGACGCGCTCGACCTGCGCGAGGGCCATGGGGGAGTCGCGGGAGACGATGCGGATCAGTTCGGGGGCGGACATGCGGACACGATAGTGCTCCCGGAAGCGCCCGGGTCTCGCGCTTCGCTCGACCGGCCCACCGGATCATGACGGCCCCCGGTGCCTCGGGTGTCCGGGCCGAAGCGGGCGCCGGGTGGGCTGCGCGGCCGTCACCGGTAGGCTTCGCGGCAGTCAGGGGCGGGGCGTCCCGGTGGCGAGGGGCGTTCGCTCGCGTGATTTCCCGTCGCCCCGTCACACCGTGTCGTCCGGGATGTCGGCGGCCGAATCCTCGGGCGCGAGGTCCGGGCGCAGTCTGAGCCAGGACGGCTGGCGCAGCATGCCCTCCCGGGTGCGGGTGCTGTAGCGGACCTCGCCGACCAGCCGGGGGACGACCCAGCGCGCTCCCGGCACCGGCGGTACGGGGTCGAAGGGGCACACGTCGCTCGCGGCGGCCCCCAGCAGCGCCGCCAGCTCGGTGCGCTCGGCCGCGCTCCAGCCGGTGCCGACCCCGCCGACGTAGCGCAGTCGGCCCGCGGCGCGCTGGCCGACCAGGAGGGCGCCGGGCAGACCCGTGAGCCGCCCCTTGCCTGGCAGCCAGCCACCGACCACGACGTCCTCGCTGCGCATGTTGCGGATCTTGATCCAGGCCCGCGAGCGAACCCCCGGTTCGTACGCCGAGTCCAGTCGCTTGCACACCAGGCCTTCCAGGCCGTGCTCGCGCGTGGCCCGCAGGGCCTGCTCGCCGTGGCCGACCAGCGCGGCCGGAGTCGACCAGGACGGCCCGCCGAGGCCCAGGTCGGTCAGCTGTTCGCGGCGGCGGGTGTAGGGGTAACCGAGGAGGGACTCGCCCGCCAGATGCAGGGCGTCGAAGAGCGCCAGATGGACGGGGACCCGAACCGCCCGGTGCGCCGCCCGGCCCGGGGCGTGTGCCAGACCCATCCGGGACTGCAGCAACTGGAAGTCGGCGCGGCCCTGTTCGTCCAGGGCCAGCACCTCCCCGTCCAGCACGGCGGGGGTGGAGCCGAGCGCGGTGCCGAGCGGTGCCAGTTCGGGGTAGGCGGCCGTGATGTCCTGGCCGGAGCGGGCGCGCAGCAGCGCACTGCCGTCGCCGGGCAGGTAGACCACCACGCGCTGGCCGTCCTGCTTGGTCTCGTAGGCCCAGCGTGTGTCCTGCGCGGCGGACGGCAGGGTGCCGGGGGTGGCGAGCATGGGTGGGATCAGCGGCAGCTCCACGGGTCAGTTCTCGACGTGCCCGTGCGTTGTCACGCGCGTCGTCCGCCGGGTTCGCCTGAACGGCGCCGGTCCCGGAGCGGGACCGGCGCCGTCGTCGTCAGCGGACGGAGGCGGTCTTCACCCCGGCTCCGGAGTCAGGTGCGGGGTGCGCCGGCCCTGCCGCGGGGCGGTGCCGCGGGATGAAGGAGGCGATCAGGCAGGCGAGCAGGGCGGCACCGGCGCCGATGGCCATGACCACCTTGAACGCGTTCTCGGACGGCAGGGCGAAGCCGCCGAAGTCGGTGGTCATCTGGGCCAGGACCACTCCGGCGATGGCACTGGCGACCGACGTGCCGATGGACCGCATGAGGGTGTTCAGGCTGTTCGCGGCGGCCGTCTCGCTCGCCGGCACCGCGCCCATGATCAGGGCGGGCATGGCGCCGTAGGCGAAGCCGATGCCGCCGCTGATGACGCAGGAGACCAGCACCAGGTGCCAGACCTCGGACATCAGCACGATGTTCAGCCCGTAGCCGGCCGCGACGATCAGGGCGCCGATCATCAGCGTCACCTTCGGTCCCCTGGACTTGGAGATCTTCGCGGAGACCGGGGCGAACGCCATCATCACCAGACCGGCCGGCGCCATCACCAGGCCCGTGGTCAGCAGGGAGCGGCCGAGACCGTAACCGGTAGCCTCGGGCAACTGGAGGAGCTGCGGAAGCACGAGGGACATCGCGAACATCGAGAAACCGATGGCCACGGACGCCAGGTTGGTGAACAGCACCTGACGGCGGGCGGTGGTGCGCAGGTCCACCAGCGGCTGCGGGGTGCGCAGCTCCCACCAGCCCCACACCAGAAGGACCACCACGCCCACCGCGAACAGGCCGAGGGTGGTGCCGCCGGTCCAGCCCCAGTCGCCGCCCTTGGAGATGGCGAGCAGCAGGGACACCAGGCCGGCCGCGATGCCGAGGCCGCCGAGCAGGTCGAAACGGCCGCCGGTGCGCACCGAGGACTCGGGAACGAGCGCCAGGATCAGCACCAGGGCGACGGTGCCGAGCGCGCCGGAGAGCCAGAACAGCATGTGCCAGTCGAGGTTGTCCGCGATCAGCGCGGCGGCGGGCAGGCCGAGCGCGCCGCCGACCCCGAGTGAGGCGCTCATCATGGCGGTGGCGCCGGCCAGCCGTTCGGCGGGCAGCTCGTCGCGCATGATGCTGATGCCGAGCGGGATCACGGCGGCGGACAGGCCCTGCATGGCGCGGCCGACGACCATCGGGACGAGGGTGTCGCTCAGTGCGCAGACCGCCGAGCCGGCGATCAGCAGTACCAGACTGAGCAGCAGCATCCGCCGCTTGCCGAACATGTCGCCGAGCCGGCCGACGACCGGAGTGGCCACCGCGGCCGCCAGCAGGGTGGCGGTCACCGCCCAGGCGGCGTCCGAGGCCGACGCGTCCAGGAGCTCGGGCAGTTCCGGGACGATCGGGATGACCAGGGTCTGCATCAGAGAGACGACGATCCCGGCCAGGGCCAGTACCGCCACCACGGCGTTCGGCCGCGGAGCGGCGGCCGTCCCGGCGCCGGAGGATCTGGCGGGAGAAACGGACATGAAGGTGCCTTTCGAGTCACGAGCGTGGAACCGATACGGGGAACCGATGTGCGCGATCCAAATTAAATCAGTCGCTTGACGTACTCTACGGGATGGAAGACGGCGCCCGCGCATCCCGGCCGCACACGGTCGGGGACGCGACGTTGCGTAGGCTTCCGTGGAACGCGCCGCCCGGCGGCGGACCTGCGGCGACTCGAGGGACTGGCCGGTGCGGGAGGCAAGGAAAGTCCCGGTACGGCGGTGGTCATGGCGGGCAGGGCGGTACGGGCGGAACAGGTCAGCACGACCCGGCAGCTGATCCTGACCACGGCCGAGCGGCTGTACGCCGAGCACGGGGTGTACGCGGTCTCCAACCGCCAGGTCAGCGAGGCCGCCGGACAGGGCAACAACGCGGCGGTCGGCTACCACTTCGGAACGAGGGCCGACCTGGTGCGCGCCATCGCCCAGCGGCACTACGAGCGAGTCGAGGAGCTGCGCGCCCGGCAACTGGACACCGTGGGCGGCTCGGCGAACCTGCGCGACTGGGTGGACTGCCTGGTGCGGCCGCAGTTCGACCATCTGGCGGCGCTGGGCAGCCCCACCTGGTACGCGCGGTTCTGCGCCCAGGTCATGACCGATCCGGCGCTGCGGCAGATCATGGTCGAGGAGTCCCGCGCCTCCGCCTCGCTGCGCGAGATCATCGTGGGGCGGAACCGGTGCATGCCCGCGCTGCCGGACGAGGTCCGGGCCGAGCGGGGCGACATGGCCCGTCATCTCATCGTGCACATGGCGGCCGAGCGGGAACGCGCTCTCGCCGAGGGTCGTCCCACCCCTCGCGTCAGCTGGCAGGAGGCCGCCGACGGCCTCGTCGACGCGATCGTGGGCATGTGGCTGGCGCCCGTCAAGCCCCGGGGCGGGGTGTGACGGGATTCCGTACGCACGGTTGGCTGGGTGGCTTTCCGGCTGTGCGGGCGCCGAGGGTGGCGATGGGGGCCTGCGCGAGTCCGTGGGCGGGTGCCCGGCCGTTGCCGGCCAGTGGCGGCGCGCGCAGCGGGGGACAGCGGCCCACACCCGCACCGCCGTCCCCGACCCGGCCGCCCCCGGCCCTTACCGTCGAGTAATATCGCGCGGCAGACCCCCGGAGGAGGAACCGTGTCCCGGTCCGAACGCTCACCCCTGCTGCTCGCCGGCCTGCTGGCCACCGCGGGCGTCGCCCACTTCGCCCGCCCCCGTACGTTCGACGCGATCGTGCCGCGCGGTCTGCCGGGGACGCCCCGGGTCTGGACGTACGCCAGCGGCGTCGCCGAACTGGCGCTCGCCGCGGGCATCGCGCTGCCGTGCACCCGTAGGGCCGCTGCGCTGACCGCGGCCGTCTTCTTCGTCGGGGTGTTCCCCGCCAACGTCAAGATGGCCGTGGACTGGCGGCACCGCCCCGCACCGCAGCAGACCGCCGCCTACGCCAGGCTCCCCGTGCAGGTACCGCTCGTGCTGTGGGCCCGAGGCGTCGCCAAGGGCAGCGAGAGCCGGTCGTGAGCCGCGCCCCTGCCGTGGGAGACACGGTCGAGGACTTCGCGCTGCCGGACGGGACCGGCACCCCGCGCCGCCTGTCCGAGCTGCTCGCCGACGGCCCGGTCGTGCTGTTCTTCTACCCGGCCGCCCTGACTCCCGGCTGCACCGCGGAGGCCTGCCACTTCCGCGACCTCGCCGCCGAGTTCGCCGCGGCCGGCGCCCACCCCGTCGGCGTCAGCGGCGACCCCGTCGAACGGCAGCAGGAGTTCGCCGGGCGCCACACCCTCAACATGCCGCTGCTCTCCGACACCGACGGTGTGGTCCGCGAGCTGTTCGGAGTGAAGCGGGGATTCAGCCTGGCTCCCACCAAGCGGGTCACGTTCGTCATCGGGCAGGACCGCACCCTGATCGAGGTCGTCCGCAGTGAGCTCAGGATGAACGCGCACGCCGACCGCGCCCTCGCCGCGCTGCGCGCTCACCGAGGGTAGGGACGCACCCGCCCGGCCCCGCCGCGGTTGAAAGCGGGCCGCAAAGGGTCAATCCTGGACGCTATGGAGCATGCCTCCGCTGTGGTGATCCTTGACGCCCGGGGCACGGTGACGAGCTGGAGCGAGGGCGCCCGGCGACTGACCGGCTATCCGGCCGAGGAGGTCGTCGGCCGGGACGCACGGGATCTGCTCGCCGAGAGCGTGCCACCCGGAGCCCTGTGCGAGCCGGCGGGCAGGGCCGTGCTCCGCCACCGCGACGGCTCCACCGTGGCGGTGTCCCTGCGTGGCTCCCCGCTGGTGGGGGCGGCGGGCACACCGGACGGGTTCGTGGTGACCGCCGAGTCGTTCGAGGAGCGGATGGTCCACCTGGCGGGAAGGGCCTTCCAGCAGGCGTCCCTGGCGCTGTCCGTCCACGACCCCCGGCAGCGATACCTCCAGGGCAACGACACGGCGCGCCGAATGCTCGGACTGTCCGAGCGGGACCTGGTCGGACGGCGGCTGCCGGAGGTCATGGAGGACGCCGGTGTCACCGCGTCGGGCTTTCTGCGGCAGCTGCGGGAGGTCGTGGAATCCGGTCGGCCCGTGCACTACGAGACGCTCACTCCCGCCTCCTCGTGGCTGGGCGAGCGTGCCTGGACCGTCGAGATGTGGCCGGTCCGCGACGCGCTGGACGAGGTGTCCGCCGTGGCCGTGGCGGGCTTCGAGACCACCGAGCAGCACCGGGCGCGGCAGCGGCTGGCTCTGCTGAACGAGGCCGCGACCGGCATCGGCACCACGCTGGACGTCGTACGCACCGCCGAGGAACTGCTCGAGTTCCTCGTGCCGCGTCTCGCCGACTTCGCCAGCGTCGACCTGCTCGACTGGGTCCTGGGCGCGGAGGAACCGCTCGCGCTGCCGGCCGAGGCCGTCGCCCTGCGGCGCGTCGCGCACAGCGCCGCCGTCGAGGACTTCCCCAGGGCGTCCGTGCACCTGGGCGAGACGGACGCCTACCCGTCGTACTCGGCGCCCGCGCGGGCGCTGAGAGAGGGCAGGGCGGTACTCACCGGCCCGGGCGACCCGGACTTCGACCGGTGGATGCGGGTTCGCGACGAGCAGGTCCCCTACAACCGCGCCTACCGGGAGCGCGTCCGCTCGACCCTGGCGGTGCCGCTGATGGCCCGGGGCACCGCCCTGGGAGTCGCGGTGGCCGTCCGCGCCGCGCCCCTGCAACCGCACGTCGACGACGACACCGTCCTCGCCGAGGAGCTCGCCAGCCGGGCCGCGGTCTGCATCGACAACGCCCGCCGCTTCGCCCGCGAGCGTTCCACCGCCCTGGCCCTCCAGCGCGGCCTGCTGCCCAAGGACCTGTCCGGGCAGGCGGCGGTCGAGGTGGCCCACCGGTATCTGCCGTCCGTGTCGGCGGCCGGCATCGGCGGCGACTGGTTCGACGTGATCCCGCTGTCGGGCAGCCGTGTCGCGCTCGTCGTCGGCGATGTCGTCGGCCACGGCATCCCGTCCACGGCGACCATGGGCCGCCTCTGTACGGCCGTCCGCACCCTCGCCGACGTCGACCTGCCCCCCGACGAACTCCTGACCCACCTCGACGACCTCGTCACCCACCTCGTGGCCGGGGACTCGAGCGACGAGGTCGCGGAACTGGGCGCCACCTGCCTCTACGCCGTCTACGACCCCGTCTCCCGTTCCCTCACCCTGGCCGCGGCGGGGCACCCGGCGCCGGCCCTCGTCCTGCCCGACGGCACCACACGGCTGATCCCCATGACCGCGGGGCCGCCGCTCGGTGTCGGCGGACTTCCGTTCGAGGCGACCGAGCTGGAACTGCCCGAGGGCTCCGTCGTGGCCCTGTACACCGACGGCCTCGTCGAGGACCGCGACCGTGACCGTGACCACGCCACCGCGGAGCTGTGCCGTGCGCTGACCGCGCCCGCCAACTCGCTCGACGACCTGTGCGACAGCGTGCTCAAGGCCGTCATGCCGGAGGAGCCCGGTGACGACGTGGCGCTGCTGCTGGCCCGCACCCGCGCACTGGGCACCGATCAGATACGTACCTGGGACGTCCACCCGGACCCCGCCCACGTGGCAGCCACACGGCGGTCCGTCAATGAGCAGATGACGGAGTGGGGACTGGACGAGGTGGCTTTCGTCACCGAACTGGTCGTCAGCGAGCTCGTCACCAACGCGATCCGGTACGGCGAGCCGCCCATCCACCTTCGCCTCATCCGCGACAGCGCCCTCATCTGCGAGGTCTCCGACGGCAGCTCCACCTCCCCGCACCTGCGCCGCGCCCACGCCTACGACGAGGGCGGCAGGGGCTTGCTGCTGGTCGCCCAGCTCACCCAGCGCTGGGGCAGCCGGCAGACGAGCACCGGCAAGACCATCTGGGCCGAACAACCCCTGCCCGGACAGCACACCCCCTAGCGGCCCTCCGCGGCGACTCGCGCGAGCGTGCGGCCACTCCGTGCGGACCGGGCACGCCGGGACCGGGTGCCCGGGTCAGAACTCCTCGTGCACCTCGGGGTCGCCGCCGAGCCGCCGGTGCGCGCGGCCCGCGACCGCGCCCGTCTGGCGGGCGTCCAGTTCGAAGCCGAAGACGTCGAGGTTCGCCCGCTGACGCCCGGGGTCGGAGGACTTCGGGATCGGCACCGCGCCGAGCTGGGTGTGCCAGCGCAGCACCGCCTGCGCGGGCGTCACGCCATGCGCTCCGGCGATCTCGGCGAGGGCGGGATCGTCCAGCAGGTCGCTGCCGCGGCCCAGCGGGCTCCAGCTCTCCGTACGGATGCCCCTGCGCTCGTGGAAGGCGCGCAGTTCGTCCTGCGGGAAGAGCGGGTGCAGTTCGATCTGGTTGACGGAGGGCAGGACGCCCGTCTCCTTCTCCAGCCGGTCGATCTGAGCGGCCGTGAAGTTGGAGACGCCCACCGAGCGTACGAGGCCGTCGTCGCGCAATTTGACCATGGCCTTCCAGGAGTCGACGTATTTGTCCACCCGGGGCAGCGGCCAGTGGATCAGGTACAGGTCGACGTACTCCAGGCCCAGCCGGGCGCGGGACTCCTCGAACGAGGAGAGCGTCTCCTCGTAGCCGTGGTGCCGGCCGGGCAGCTTGGTCGTCACCACGATCTCCTCGCGGGGGATCCCGCCGGCGGCCACGCCGCGGCCGACGCCGGTCTCGTTGCGGTAGTTCACCGCCGTGTCGATCAGGCGGTAGCCCGTTTGAAGAGCCTCGCGGACCGCCCGCTCCGCCTCGTTGTCCTCCATGGGCCAGGTACCCAGCCCCAGGGCAGGGAGCGTGGTGCCGTCGTTGAGCGTGTGCGTCGGGATGCTGATCACCGTGGGACCTTCCCTCGACTGTGCGCGGCGGTGTGCCGCACGTCCAGCGTCGCCCACGGGGTGAGTGGTGATCAACCGGACGGTGCGCCGGGTGTTCTGCCACGATCTCTGCTCAAGCCGAAGCGACCGACCGACCGAACGGAGCGCGCATGACGACGGACAGGGCAACGGGGGAACACACGGCGACGGAGGCCGCGCAGCTCGATGCCGCACAGACCGAGGCGGCGCGGACCGAGGCGGCGCGGATGGGGGCAGTGGGGATCGAGGTGAGACCCGCCGCCGGGCACATCGGCGCCGAGATCCACGGCGTCGACCTGGCGACCGGCCTCGGCGCGGCGCAGGTCGCGGCGGTCCGGGCCGCGCTGCTGCGCTGGAAGGTGGTCTTCTTCCGCGACCAGCGACTCGACCACGCCGGGCACGTCGCGTTCGCGCGCCTCTTCGGCGAACCGGTCGTCCCACCCCGGCGCGGCAAGGCGTCACCGGCGGACTTCCCCGAGGTCGAGACGACCGCCGACCGGCTGGAACTGGGCGGCCGGTTCGGAATGGAGCACGACGAGTGGCTGCGGCGCCGGCGCCACACGCTGCTGCGCGGCTGGCACTGCGACCACGGCGCCCGCGTCGACCCGCCGGCCGCCACGATCCTGCGCGCCGGGTCGGTCCCGCCGTACGGGGGCGACACCACCTGGTCGAACCTGGCCGCCGCCTACGCCGGACTCTCCGCCCCGATACGCGCGTTCGTCGACACGCTGCGCGCCGAACACCGCCTCGGCGTCGGCTACCAGCCCCGCCCGGGCGACGACGCCTACGTCCGCCACCTGCTGGACCACCAGACCGCGACCGTGCACCCGCTGGTCCGCGTCCACCCGGAGACGGGCGAGCGGGTGCTGTTCGTCAACGGCTACTACGTCGAGCAGATCACCGGCCTCTCCCGCCCGGAGAGCGCGGCGGTCCTGGAGCTGCTGCTGGAGCAGGCGACCCGGCCCGAGTACACCGTCCGCTTCCGCTGGGAGCCCGGCAGCGTCGCCTTCTGGGACAACCGGGCCACCATCCACCTCGCCCCGAGCGACAACGCCCACCTCGGCCACCCCCGGACCATGCACCGCGTGATGCTGACCGGCGACGTGCCGGCCGGGGTGGACGGCACTCCCTCGGAGGTGATCGTCGGCAGCGGACCGGGACACTGGTGAGCCGTCGGACGAGCGGGATCGTCACCTCGTCCGCGCTGCCACGTTCCCCGTTCGGCGGAAGGGGCATACGACGCCGCCGAGGTGCCCGTTCTCGAGCCCTCCCGGTCAGAACGTCCGCTTCAGGAGGTCGAGCAGCGCTTCCCAGTGCCGCTCGGCCGCCTCCGGGTCGTACGCCGCGGTGTCTTCCTGCGTGTAGCCGTGGGGGGCGCCGTCGTACACCTCGCAGCGGTGCCGGACGCCGGCCGCGGTCAGGGCCGCCGTCAGACGCTCCTGCTGCTGGGGCGTCATGGAACCGTCGTGGTCCGCGTGACCGAAGTACAGCTCGGCGGTGATCCGCCCGGCCACCAGGTGCGGGCTCCGCGGTCCCTCGGTCGCCAGGTTCCCGCCGTGGAAGCCGGCCGCCGCGGCGACCCGGTCCGGATACGTGCCGGCCGTGCGCAGGGCGAGCCCGGCGCCCATGCAGTAGCCGGTCAGCGCGACCGGGCCGTCGGCCGCAGCCGGGGCGTCCGCCAACCACCGCAGCCAGGCCCCGGCGTCCCGCATCGCACGCTCGGGCGTCAGCGACCGCATGATCGGACCGAGGCGCTGGAAGATGTCCGGCCGTGCCCCCGGGTCGATGAAGTCGGGCAGTTCCACCACCGGCGCCCGCCCGTGCCGGTGGAAGACGTTCGGGACGAGCACGGTGTACCCGGCGCCGGCCAGCCGGTCCGCCATGTTCCTCAGTTGCGGGCGCAGCCCGAAGGCGTCCATGTAGAGCAGGACCGCGGGACGCGGGCTCTCGTCGGCGGGGTGCGCCAGGTAGGCGTCGGAGGTGCCGTCGTCGGTGGGGATCTCGACAGCGGTTCCCTGTACGGCGGTCATGGCGGGGCTGCCTCTCTGCGGTACGGCGGTGGACGACCCGCCGGCGGCACCGACTGATCATGATGATCGTGGCACGCCGGGGGCCGGGGAGTCCCTGGTACCCGCCGCGGACGGTCCGCCACTCGTCCGCCGCGGGCGGCCCGCTACTCGAACCGGGTCGTGTCGCCCGCGCCCCGCCGCACGATCTCCGCCTCGCCACCGGAGAAGTCGACGACCGTGGTCGGCTCGGTGCCGCAGTCACCGGAGTCGATCACCGCGTCCACCACGTGGTCGAGCCGGTCCTTGATCTCCCAGCCCTGGGTCATCGGCTCCTCCTCGCCGGGCAGCAGCAGGGTGCTGGACAACAGCGGTTCACCGAGCTCGGTGAGCAGGGCCTGGGTGACGACATGGTCGGGGATGCGCACGCCCACGGTCTTCTTCTTGGGATGCTGGAGCATGCGCGGCACCTCCCTGGTCGCCGGCAGGATGAAGGTGTAGCTGCCGGGGGTCGACGCCTTGATCGCCCGGAACACGTCGTTGTCGATCTGTACGAACTGACCGAGCTGCGCGAAGTCCTGGCACACCAGGGTGAAGTGGTGCCGGTTGTCCAGTTGCCGGATCGACCGGATGCGGTCGATGCCGTCGCGGCTGCCCAGCCGGCAGCCCAGCGCGTAGCAGGAGTCCGTCGGATACGCGATCAGCGCCCCCGAGCGGACGCTGTCGGCGACCTGGGAGATGCTGCGCGGCTGGGGGTTGTCGGGGTGCACGTCGAAGTACTTCGCCATTCACCGAGCTTATGCCCGCTCGCCGGTGCGGACCGACAGGCCCGGTCGGAGACTCGAACAAGGTCCCCGCCCCGCCACGGGTGCCGTGCGCGCCCGGCCATGCGGTAACGTCCCCGACCTGGGCCGGGGGCGAGGCGAGGACGAGGAGAGAAGGCCGACGTGGCGGGCCGTCAGGACGGGACACGGCAGTGGGCGACCGGGGCCGGTGAGCAGGTGGACTGGGCGGAGGAACTCCTCGACCACCTGCGGCCGGCCGGACGCGACGTGCGCAGGGTCGTCACCTGGCTCGCCTCGGCCACGCACGCGGCCGTGTCGCTGCAGGACGGCACCGGCCGCCTGCTGGCAGGCACCCGCACACAGCTGGACGAGGACCTGGTCGCCGACATCACTTCAGGCCGGCTCGCCTCCGCCGCCCTGGAGGACAGGGGCCGCCATCTGCGGATCGTCCGCGTGGAACGGGTCCACCCGGCGCCGGCCGCCGTCCTCGCTGTGGCGCGCGAGACCCCCTTCGACCGGCGGGCCTTCGACATCGTCACACACACCGCCCAGGTGGTGGAGCTGCTGCTGGCCGGTCACGAGTCGACCGCGGCCGGACACCGGCTGCGGCGGGCGGCCTCCGACCTGCGCCTGGCCATCCTGCAACTGCTGATGGTGGAGGACACGGTCTCCGCCCGCCGCGTGGCCGCCGGTCTGTGGCCGGGCCTCCTCGACACCGAGGCGGCGTGCGTCTACGTCGTCGAGAGCAGCCCCGAGGAGCGGGACCGCCTCGCCGAGGAGTGCCTGGCGGTGACCGGAGAGCGGGCGCTCGTCGTGCGGTGCCCGGCCATGGACGGACACGTGATCGTCCTCACGCCCGGCGAAAGGGCCGGTCAGGAGCTGCGCTCGCTCGTCGGCCGCCTCCCCGGCGTCTTCCTCGGCGGCAGCGCCCGGCAGAGCCTCGCCCGCACCGCCACCGCGTACGGCCAGGCCGTGAGCGCCCTGGCCGTCGCCAGGTTCCGTCCGGACAAGGCCGCCGTGTACGCGGAGCGGACCCACCCCGAGCGCCTGATGGACCCGGCGGCGCTGCACGGCTGGACGGCCCACCTGCTGCGCCCGCTCGACACCCTGCCGCACCACACCCGCGCCGAACTGCTCGCCACCACCCGGCTCGGCCTGGAATTCACCGCCGTCAACACGGCGAAGGTCCTCGGCGTCAGCCGCAACACGGTCCGCGCCCGCATGGACCGGGTCGAGTCACTGCTGCGCACCGACTTCACGGACCTGACCGTACGCGCCACCGTCCACCTCGCCCTGAACGCCCAGGCCGCCCTCGCCCAGTACCCCGCCGACGACGGCACCGCACGGCCCGGTCCCGCCTGTCTCACCGACCTGCTGACCGGGTCCGCGCTGCGCGCCTGGGCCGGCGACCTGCTCGGCCGGCTGGAGCCGGACGCCCGGAATTTGCGGCGGACGCTGCGCACCTGGATCGCCGTCGGCGGCAACGCCGAGCGGGCCGCGCAGACGCTCGGCGTGCACGCCCAGACGGTGCGGGAGCACGTCCGCAGCGCCGAACCGGTCCTCGAACGCCAGCTGCTGGCCGCCGGCAGTGATCTGTACGAAGTGGTGCTCGCCCATCTGGCGGCGGGCGACCTCGGCCAGCCGCCTCTGCACGGGACGAAACCGGGCCATCCGGACTCACCTGTGCACGGGTGAGTCCTTCCGGCCCGCCATCGGGCATCGACACGATTCACAACGGCCGAGCCGTCCACGTAGGTTCAACGGGCCGCGGGGGTACGACCGGAACGGGGGACCGGTCGCGCCCCCGCCGCCATGGCCACCACCCGGGCGTGCGGCCGGCTCGGCCGCCAGCGGTACCGGGATCTCCCGCCGGCCGGAGACGATGCGCGAGGGCACCTGCCGCAGCTCTTCCGAATCCACGGCCGACGCGGCTAAGGGAACCTCCGGCCTCCTCCGGACGGCGGATCGCTCCGGTCGCCCAGCGGGCTGTACTCGTCTTTGACGGCTGGACTCGTCGCGACCACGAAGAGCGGGCGGGGAGGACGATTTGGCGCATTCGTCGTCCCCGCCCGCCGAAAAGGGGTGGTCGGTCAGCCGTGGGGCAGGATCACCGCACGGCCGTTGACCTTCCCCTCGTGCAGCCGCTCGTACGCGAGCGGGGCGTCGTCCAGGGAGTACGTCTCGGTGTGCACCGACACGGCACCCGCGCGGGCCAGGTCCAGCACCTCGATGAGCTCGCTGCGGCTGCCCCAGTAGGGCGCGTTGACCGACACCTCGAAGGGCAGCATGCCGAAACCGACGGGGAGCGACCCGCCGCCGATGCCGACCAGTGTGACGTCGGCCTCGACGGCCGCGACGGCGCCCGCGGTCCGCACGGTCGGTGCCACTCCGACGAAGTCGAACACGGCCTCGGCGCCGAGACCGCCGGTGAGCTCTCGCACCGCGTCCGCCGCCTTGGCGTCCGACAGGACGGCCTCGTGCGCGCCCACCTCGCGGGCCAGGCGCAGCTTGTCCTCGCTGACGTCCAGGGCGACGACCCGGGCGGGCGTCAGGGCACGCAACAGCTGGATGGCGACGTGGCCGAGACCGCCCGTGCCGATGACCACCGCGGTCGACCCGGGGACCAGCTTGGGCAGCGACCGCTTGATGGCGTGGTACGGCGTCAGCCCGGCGTCCGTCAGCGGTACGGCCGCGACGGGGTCGAGCCCGTTCAGCGGGACGAGGTGCCGGGGGTCGTCGACGAGCAGGTACTCGGCCATCGTGCCCGGACGCCCGAGCCCCGGCGGACGGATGCCCAGCTCCTCGGCGCGCAGGCAGTAGTTCTCCTTGCCCTGGGCGCACTTGGCGCAGGTGCCGCAGCCCCATGGCCCGTACACGGCGACCGCGTCGCCCTCGTCCAGCCCGGTCACACCGGCGCCCAGCGCCGCCACCGTGCCGACGCCCTCGTGACCGAGGGTGAGCGGCAGCCCGTACGGGAAGCCTTCGGCGGGCCAGCCCATCACCGCGATGTCGGAGTGGCAGACGCCGGCGGCGGTGACCTTCAACAGCACCTGACCGGGGCCGGGCTCCGGGTCGGGGACCGTGACCACCTCGGGCGGGGCCCCGATGGTGCGGTACTGCAGTGCCTTCATGGTCGAACTCCTTCGTTCTCCCCCGGTTCGTTTCCCCCTGATGTGCGATCGGCCTCAGACGGCGGTGTAGGCGCCGTCGACCAGGTGGTAGCTGCCGGCGACGAAGGACGCCCGCTCCGACAGCAGGAAGGCGATCAGCTCGGCGACCTCCTCGGAGCGCCCGAGGCGGCCGGCCGGGTGCAGGGCGACCAGGCCGTTGTAGGCGGCCTCGTCCATGGTCTTCAGCAGCGGGGTGTCGATGAAACCCGGGCCTACCGCGTTGACCCGGATGCCCTTGGCCGCGTACTCGGCGGCGGCCGCCTTGGTCAGCCCGACCACGCCGTGCTTGGCGGCGACGTAGGCGGGGGAGCCGGCGAAGCCGACCGAGCCGAGGATGGAGGCGACGTTGACGATGGCGCCGCCCTTGCCCGCCGCCTCGATGGCGGGCAGTTCGTAGCGCATCGAGTAGAAGACGCCGTCGAGGTTGGTGCGTACGACGCGATCGTAGGCCGCGATGTCGTACTCGCCGGTCGGGGCGCTCGGGCCGCCGATGCCGGCGTTGTTCACGGCGAGGTCCAGGCCGCCGAAGGTGTCGACGGCGAACCGTACGGCGGCCTCGACCGACTCCGGACGGGTCACGTCCAGCTCGACGGCGGCGGCCTCGACGCCCTCCGCCCTCAGCTCGGAGACGGCCTGCTCGGCGCCCTCGGCGTTGTAGTCGGCGACGACGACGCGGGCGCCGCCGGCGCCGAGACGGCGGGCGGTGGCCAGGCCGATGCCGGAGGCGGCACCGGTGACGAGGACGGTGCGGCCGGAGAACTCGGCGGCGTAGTCGGTGAGGGAGGTGGCGGCGGGGGTGGTGCCAGTGGTGCCAGTAGTGCCAATGGTGCTCATGGTGCGGTTCTCATTCTTCGGTGGTGCTGTCGGGGGTCGCGGTCGCGGCCTCCGAGGTCAGGGCGTCGTAGGCCCGCTCCACGAGGGCGGCGAGGTCTGCGGCTCCCGAGTCCCGGTCACCGCCGCGCGCCCACAGGCGCAGGGCGGCGATCAGGACTCCGGCGGCGGCGTCGACGAGCGCGGCGGGGCGTACGTCCCGGGCGTCGTCGGTGCCCAGCCGGTCGGCGACGATGCGGATCGACTCCTCCTGGGCGTCGACCCGGATGCGCTGATAGGCGGCGAACAGGTCGGGCTCAGTGTCGGCCAGGGCCAGCAGCCGGCGCATCCGGGGACGCACGTGCCAGGCCGGGTCGTCCCGGTCGGCCAGCCAGTCGCGTACGGCCCCGCGATAGGCCAGCAGGGGCGGCTCGTGGGCGGGGCGGGACCGCAGCAGTGCGTTGATGCGGTCGCCGTCCCGGCGGACGAAGTCGAGGGCGGCGTCCTCCTTGCCGGCGAAGTGCCGGCTGAACGTGCGGCGTGTGACGTCCGCGCGCTCCGCGATGGCCTCCACCGTGGTCGCCGCCGGCCCGCGCTCCAGGATCAGGTCGCAGGCGGCGGTGGCCAGCGCGTCGCGGGTCTGCCGCGCCTTGCGCTGCCGCCGGTCCTCGGTGGGGGAGGGCTTCGTCGCCGTCATGTCTTCGAGGGTACACCTGAAATGTCCCAGTGGGACATCTGACCCAATGAGACATGAGACCCAGTGGGACATCGCGCCCGCCACGTCCGGCCCGTGTACGCCGATGCCGTGTGCACTTGGGTGCGCCGGGTACCCGGTCCGCGCTACGGACCGACGACCACCTCGAGGAGGCTCGCATGGCCAGCGGCACGGAGACCGGCGGCGTGACCGGCACGCAGGACAAGGACTACAACCTGATCTGGTACGTCGAGTCGTGCCTGAACAACGCGCTGCGCCTGGAGACGTACATCCAGGACGCGGAGCGCAACAAGGACACCGAGGTGGCGGAGCTCTTCCGCAAGGCGCAGGCGGACAGCCGCAAGGGTGCGGAAATGGGCAAGGGGCTGCTGCGCGCGCGGCTGAACGGCGGCTGACACGACCCGCCCGTGAGGACCCGGAAACCCTGTGACCTGGGCGTCCGGGTCCTCGGCGCGAGACGTGCGAAACGCGGGCAAATCAGTACGTGTCGGATGTATCACTGTGGGTACCCGGGGCACCCATGTGCGCGGCCGACGGCCGCCTCGCAGCTCAGGGCCGCGTCCGAGGACGGCCACGAGTCGAAGGAGCCCACGAACATGACGGACGTATCGAGCCAGGGACCCGCCCCGGGCGACGACCGCAAGGTGCTCACCAACCGGCAGGGGCACCCCGTCTACGACAATCAGAACCAGCGCACCGTCGGCGCCCGCGGCCCCGCCACGCTGGAGAACTACCAGTTCCTGGAGAAGATCAGCCACTTCGACCGCGAGCGCATCCCCGAGCGCGTCGTGCACGCCCGCGGGGTGACCGCGTACGGCTACTTCGAGGCGTACGGCGCCTGGGGCGACGAGCCGATCGACCGCTATACCCGGGCCAAGCTGTTCCAGGAGCGGGGCAAGCGCACCGACCTGGCCGTCCGGTTCTCCACCGTCATCGGCGGACGCGACTCGGCCGAGACGGCCCGCGACCCCCGCGGCTTCGCGGTGAAGTTCTACACCGAGGACGGCAACTGGGACCTCGTCGGCAACAACCTCGCCGTCTTCTTCATCCGCGACGCGATCAAGTTCCCCGACGTCATCCACGCCCTCAAGCCGGACCCGGTGACCTTCGAGCAGCAGCCCCGGCGCATCTTCGACTTCATGTCGCAGACGCCGGAGTGCATGCACATGCTGGTCAACCTGTTCAGCCCGCGCGGCATCCCGGCGGACTACCGCCACCAGCAGGGCTTCGGAGTCAACACCTACAAGTGGGTCAACGCGGCCGGCGAGACCAAGCTCGTCAAGTTCCACTGGATGCCCAAGCAAGGCGTCCGCAGCATGACCGAGGAGGACGCCGCCAACGTCCAGGCCGAGAACCTCGGCCACGCCACCAAGGACCTCTACGACGCGGTCACGCGCGGCGAGTACCCCGAGTGGGAACTGCTCGTCCAGATGATGGACGACCACGACCACCCGGAGCTCGACTTCGACCCGCTCGACGACACCAAGACCTGGCCGGAGCAGGAGTTCCCGGCCAAGCCGGTCGGCCGCATGGTGCTCGACCGGATGCCGGAGAACTACTTCGCCGAGAACGAGCAGATCTCCTTCGGTACCGGCGTCATCGTCGACGGCCTGGACTTCTCCGACGACAAGATGCTGGTCGGCCGCACCTTCTCCTACAGCGACACCCAGCGCCACCGGGTCGGCCCGAACTACCTCCAGCTGCCCGTCAACCAGGCCAAGCACGCCGACGTGCGCACCAACCAGCGCGACGGCCAGATGGCCTACCACCAGGACAGCGGCGGCGAGAACCCGATCGTCAACTACGAGCCGTCGATCACCGGCGGCCTGCGCGAGGGCCAGTACCCCACGCACGACGAGCAGGGCCCGGAGATCCAGGGGCGGCTCACCCGCAAGCGCATCCCGCGCACCAACGACTACCTGCAGGCCGGGCAGCGCTATCTGCTGCTGGAGCAGTGGGAGCGCGACGACCTCGTGGCGAACTTCGTCAACCTGCTCTCCCAGTGCGACCGGCCGGTGCAGGAGCGCATGGTGTGGCACTTCCTGCTGGTCGAGAACGACCTCGGTCTGCGGGTCGGTGAAGGCATCGGTATCAGCCCACAGGATGTCGCTCACCTGAAGCCGCTGGCCAGTCAGGACCTCACCGACGAGGACCGCGAGCGGCTGGCCAACCTCGGCAAGAACCCGCCGCGCGACGTGGAGGGCCTGACGATGACCCACTGCGTCCCCGATGAGCGGCACGTCGTGACGCGCTGACGCTCACCCCGTGTGCCGCAGCGCCGCCCGGGCCACCGTGAGGGCCTGCTCGGCGTAGCCGCGCCCGAACAGCACGGCGTGCACCAGCAGCGGGAAGAGCTGGTGCACGCCGACGCGGCCGGCCCAGCCGTCGGCGAGAGGCGCGCGCTCGCGGTAGCCGTCCAGGACCCGGTCCAGGTGCGGGCAGCCGAAGAGACGCAGCATCGCCAGGTCGGTCTCCCGGTGCCCGCCGTGCGCGGCCGGGTCGATCAGCCGGACCTCTCCGTCGGCGCCCCACAGCACGTTGCCGTTCCACAAATCGCCGTGCAGCCGGGCGGGCGGCTCCACGGGCCCCGCCAGCTCGGGCAGCCGCTCGCAGACCCGCTCGACGTCGGCCGCCTCGGCCGCCCGGACGGTGCCGGCGTCGACCGCGCCGCGCAGATACGGCAGTACCCGGTGTTCCGCGTACCAGCGCGGCCAGTCGCTTGCGGTGACGTTGCGCATCGGGGCGAGACCGATGTACGCGTCCTCGGGGCCGCCGGGTGGCGCGGCGCCGAAGGCCGGCGCCCCGGCGGCGTGCAGCGCGGCCAGGTCCCGGCCGAACCGTACCGCCGCCCCGGCACTCGCCCGCCCCGGTGCCACGCGGTCGGTGACCAGCCAGCGCTCGTCGTCGCCGCGCACCGCAGGGGTCCGCACGGCGCCGGCGTTCGCCAGCCAGCGCAGCCCGGCGGCCTCGGCCCGGGCCGCCCCGGGGCCGTCCCCACGCTTGACCATCACCGTGTGGCCGTCGTCGAGGGTGATTTCGGTGAGCGCGCCGGACAACGGGCGCTCACCGATCACCGACCGGCCGGTGAACCGGGCCGCTGCGGCCGAGGGCGAGGTGGTGGTGGCTGACACGGTCACCAGGGTAGGACCGACTGCGGCCGACCCGGTGAAAAACGTCAGGTACGCCGATCGAACAACCCGGACGCGGGGGAGCAGTGGGACCATGACCAGTTCAGCGTTCCATCGCACGATCACCCTGCCCGCCCCCGTGTGCGAGCAGGCCGCGCACCATCTCGAGCACGCGGTCCAGAAGGCCATCGACGGTGCCGCGACTCCCTGGCGCGCGTTTCGCGGGGCCGACGGCGGCGACTTCGCGTTCTCGGTCCCGGTCGTCGAGCAGGCCGCCGGCTGCCTGCTGGTGCTCGCTGCCGAGAGCGCCCAGAGCCTGCGCCCGTCCGCCCTGCGGGCGCTGATCACCGTGGCCCTGCACCTGCGGGACGCCGCCGAGGCCGTACGCCGGCCCGCGATCCCCAGCACGGCCTGGTGAGCGCGGGGGTCGGCGCTCCGGTGACAAACCCGGTGCCCCGTCCCTGAGGGTGTGCTTGGCTCTGCGGCATGGACTTCCCTCGCTTCCTCGACTGCCTCGCGGCCGACTACAACCGGCTGCGGGCCGTCGTCGAGACCGACGCCGACGCCCCGGTCCCCACCTGCCCCGGCTGGACCGTCGCCGACCTGACCCGTCACGTCGGCGAGGTCTACCTGCACAAGACCGTCGCCATGCGTGAGGGCGTCGAGCCCGAGCCGTGGCCGCCGAAGGAGTTCGCGGAGGAGGAACCGACCGCGCTGCTCGACCGTGGGTACTCCGCGCTGCGCGCCGAGTTCGCCGGGCGCGCTCCCGAGGACCCGGCCGCCACCTGGTACGGCCCCGACCAGAGTGTCGGCTTCTGGATCCGGCGGATGGCCCAGGAGACCGTCGTCCACCGCATAGACGCCGAACTCGCCACCGGCCGGTCCGTCGCGCCCGTGCCGGCCGATCTCGCCGTGGACGGCGTCGACGAGCTGCTCAAGGTCTTCGCCGCGTACTCCGTCGCCGAGTGGGGCGACTACTTCACCGACATCCTGGCCGGCTCGCCGGGGCGTACGTTCCTGGTGCGGGCCGGTGACGCCGCGTGGCGGGTACGGACCGGACCGGGGGAGTTCACCGTGACGGACGGCGCCGGCGACGGCACCGCCGACGTGACGTTCAGTGGTACCCCGCAGGCCGTGCTGCGCAGGCTGTGGAACCGGCAGGGCACCGACGGGGACGGCGGCGGGGACGGTGGGGATGCCGGGAACGGCGGTGTGACGGTCGAGGGGGACCCGGAGGCGGCCGAGGAACTGCGGCGCTGCGTCGTCGTGGCGACCGAGTGATCGGACGCACCGCGGGGGCGGGGCAGGCCGGCCGGTGTCACGCGCCGATGAGGCGCAGCGCCCCCACAGAGCCATGGTCGAGGCGGCGACCGTGGCCGGTACGGTGAGCAGGCCCAGCCGAGTGAACCGGCCGAGGTCCGCCTCGATGCCGTGCCGGTGCAGGATCCGCCGCCAGAGCAGAGTGGCGAGCGAGCCGACGTAGGTCAGTTCGGGCCCAGGTTCACGCCGATCAGCACGGCGAGGACCTGGGCCGGGCCGGCGGGCGCGGTCAGGGGGAGCAGAGCGAGGACGGCAGGCAGGTTGTTGACGAGGTTGGCCAGCACCGCGGCGACCGCGGCCACTGCGAGCAGCGAGTCACCCCCGGCAGCAGTCGCCCCAGCGCGTCGCATCCCCGGGCAGGGACAGAGGCGTACGGCTGGGCGAGGACGGGGCGCGTGTCCGGTGTCGTCACCCGCGTCCGGATCCGTCGGCCCGGCCCGGTATGTGTCCGATGCCACGCCGTCGACGAGAGCCGGGCCATGTTCGGGGCCATGAGTCGAGGGCTACGGTTTTCGCGGACCCGGTCTCTCCTCACGGCGACCGGACTCCCTGTCCCCACGACGAGTAGTTCGGACGGCCCGGCAGTGCACGCAGATCTTTCCCCCGTCATCGCGGCGACCACCCAGTGGCTCACGTGCGCCTACCCGGCGTCCGGCGGCGCGCTGGCCCGCGCCCTGTGCGAGGCGCAGGCGCGCCAGGCCGTGACGGTCGCGGCCCGGCTGCGCTATCCGACCCCGATGGACGTCGCGCTGATGGGCGTGGCGGGTCCCGGTGGTTCTGCCCGGCTGGACTGGATCACAGGGGCGGACGGCACGGAGGCCGCGGACCCGGACAAGGACGCCTGGCGGACCTGGGTGGACGAGGTCGTGGCCAGTTGGGCGGCCTGCCTGCTGACCGACCTGGAACTCGCCAACCTGGCCGCGGCCGTGCCGGCCGAGAAGGACCCCGCGGGGCATACGTCGTCCGGTACGCCGGCCGAGTTCCGCCGCCTGCTCACGCCGGACGCACAGGACCGGCGGGCAGCGACACTGCTGCGTCATCCCGACCTCGCCGCACCCGTCGCCGAGCTGCACCACGCCCAGCTCGTCGCCCGGCTGGACCCGGGCCGGGCACTCGCCGCCTGACCCGCCGGACCGGCTCCGGTCCGCGCCACCCACCTCCGGTGGCTCCGGTCCGTGTCACTCACCTCCGGCGGGTCCCGTCCGTGTCCTCACCCCGGGCCGGCATCGACACCGGAGCGTACCGCCGCGACAGGTCCGCGAGGCGGCCCAGCCACGCCCGGCCGCCCCGGTCACCCGCTCAGGCAGCCGTCCCCAGCGCTGCCTGCCCGGGCGCGTCGGCATCCCCGGCCCGCACCGCCACCGGCGCGGTGGACCGGCGCTCGTGCAGGAGGTGGCCCGCACCGATGGCGCCGGCGATGATCAGTCCGCCCGCGACGAGCGCGCCGCGCGCACCGGCCAGCTCCATCAGCAGGCCGAGGGCCGGCGGGCCGCCGAGGCTCCACACCGTGCCGATGCTGCCCCACACCCCGAGTACCCGGCCCCGCATGTGCGCGGGCGGGTCGGTCTGGAGCACCGCGGTGCCCGCGGTGTCGGAGACGGACTCCACCACGGCCATCGGCAGCACCATGACCAGCAGGACGGCCAGCGACGGCGACAGTCCGGCCACCACCTGCAGCAGCCCGCCCGCCGCCGCCAGAGCGCCCACGATCCGCACGGAGGGCCGGCGCAGCCGGGCACCCAGGACCGCGCCGACGATGCCGCCTGCCGCCAGCACCGTGGAGACCGTGCCGAACGACCCGGCGCCGCCCGCGAGCGGTCCGGTGACCAGGACGGCCAGAGTGAGCTGGTAGTTGCGTCCGAAGACCGCGCTGACCCCCGTGACACCGGCCAGCGCCAGCAGGCGGGGACGGCGCGCGAAGAAGGCCAGTCCCTCGCGCACGGTCATGGCCTCCGCCTCACCGCGGTGCTTCCCGGTCGCGACGTGCTTGACCGCCCCGCGCGCCGGACGCAGGAAGGGGATGACCGAGGCCACGAACAGGAACGAGAGCCCGTTGGCGGCGTAGGCGGCGGCCGTGCCGAGGAAGCCGACCGTCACCCCGGCCAGCGCGGCGCCGGTGAGCCGGCCCGCCTGGTGGACCAGCGCACCCACCCCGATCGCGGAGGGCACGTCCTGAGCCGGGACGAGATCGTTGCCCAAAAGCGAACACGCCGGGCCGTCGATCGTGGCGATGACACCGGTGACGGCGGCCAGCACCATCAGGGTGGTCACGTCGATCCGGTCCAGCGCCACCAGGAGCGCCGTCACGAACGCGACCGCGCCGAGCAGCGCCTGGCTGACCGCGGCGGTCAGTTTCCGCGGCCAGCGGTCGACGGCCGCGCCACCGAACACGCTGATCAGCAGCGCGGGCGCGGCCTGGACGGACATCGAAAGACCCGTCGCGGCGGCGGACCCGGTGATCTGCAGGACCAGCAGGTTCTGCACCGTGAGCTGCATCCACGTACCGGCGTTCGACACGAAGTTCGCGACCGACCACCAGCGCATGCTGCGGTACCTCAGGGACCGCCACGGCGAATGGGACGCGGCCTCGGCCGGTGCGGGAGGAGGCGACGCGGGGGCCGGCGGGGCGGGGGGAGGGGAAGAAGACACAGTGCGCCACTCGAAGACGAGTCGTGAGACCCAGAGGGGGAACGGGACGGGAGCGAGAAGGCCGGCTGCGTTGCGCGGCCACTCCACTGAGCCGGATGACGGCGCCGACCATCGTGGCAGAAGGGACCGGCGAGTCATTGCCGTCGCTCGCCCTCGGACTCGGCGGAGATGGCTCAATTCCCGTCCCCTGAAACGCTTTTGCCGATCCGAGTGTGCTTGATCACAGCATTTCGGGCGCTGGGCGCCGGAGGGACGACGGCCGTGACGGCGGCCACAGCGGCCTCGTACGTCCGTCCGCGCGTCCGCCCGCGCCGGGCCGGCGACGCGGCCGTACGGAGTGGGACCACGGCAGCCGTCAGAGCATGAAAGCGACTCGGTGGGGCACCCGGGGCCCGCTGGTCAGCACCCTGCCGGTGCTCCCTCAGCGCACCGTCAGCGCTTCGCAGAGGAAGGAAGGTCGTCCTCATGATGCCGATGGCGGCGTTCAGCCCGCGGGCAGCGGCCCGCCCGCCCTGGGACCGTGTCCTGGTGACCGGCGGCGCGGGGTTCCTCGGGTCCCATCTGTGCACCCGCCTGCTCGATGCAGAGGTCGAAGTCGACTGCCTGGACAACCTCTCCACGGGGCGGGCCGAGAAGGTGGCCCACCTCGCGGGCCGGCCCGGCTTCCGCTTTCTGGAGCGGGACATCTCCGAGCCCGGCTGCGCGGACGCGCTCACCGGTCCCTACGACCTGGTCCTGCACCTGGCGGGCCCCGCGTCCCCGGCCGCCTGGCCGGACCGGCCCGTGGAGATCCTCGACGCCGCCAGCCTCGGCACCCGTGCCGCGCTGGCCGTCGCCGGCCGGGACGGTGCCCGGTTCCTGCTCGCCTCCTCGCCGCCCGGCGCCCGGCACGGGAGCGACACCGACCCGGTCGGCCCGCACAGCGCCTGTGCCGAGGCCGTCCGGTTCTCCGAGGCCCTGGTCGCCGCGCAGGCGGGCGCCCATGGCTCGAACGCCGGGATCGTCCGGCTGTTCACCGGCTACGGCCCTGGCATGCGGACGGACGACGGGGGAACTCCGGCCGTGTTCATCGAGCAGGCCCTGGCCGGCCGTCCGGTCACCGTCCCCGGGGACGGTGACCGTAGGTTCCCCCTGTGCTACGTCGACGACATGGTCGACGGTGTCCTGCTGGTCGCGGTCGGCCGCTCGGTACGGCCCGTGGACATCGGCGGCGACGAGGAGCCCACGGCCGTGGAGATCGCGCGCCGGGTGATCGACCTGACCGGTTCCGACTCGCCACTGGCGTTCGTCGACGGAACGGGTGACCGGCCCGCCGAGCCCCGGCCGGTCACTGGATTCGCCCGCGAGATCTTCGGTTGGCTGCCTGGCGTGACCTGGCAGGACGGACTGGAACGCACCGTCGACTCCCTCCGCGGCCGGCCCGAACCGGTCCCGACGGCGCCGACCGAGCGGGCGGGGGAGCGGGCGGGGGAGTGGTGGGCGTGAAGACCGCCCCGCCCCGGACCGGGCGAAGCCTGCCGACGGGCTGACCGGCTTCGGCCTCGCTTCGGCCTCGCGTGGACGTAACTCGGCCTCGAGGATGGTGACGGGCCCCTCACTCGAGGCCGAGTTGCCGGTGAAGGCGCGTTCAGCCAGGTTTGCCCCGCCCCGACATCGCGTCCCGCACCCGGTCGACCATTCCCGCGCCGGGCGCCAGAAGCTTGTTCATCGGGGGCTTGTCCGGGGCGGACGGGTGCGGTCGCGTCGGTGCCGTCTTCTTCGCCTGACGGACCTTGTCGCCCAACTGGTCCAGGGCGTCCGAGGGGCACGCCTCCCGGAGCCTGGGGAAGAGGTTGCCCTCCTCGTCGGCCACGTGCTCACGGATCTCACTCATCAGCATGCCGATCAAACGGTCGAACTCCGCGTCGTCCGGCGCGCAGCCCTCGAGGTCCTTCATGATCTGCTCGGCCTCGGCGTGGTCCTCGAGCTCCTTGTCCGCGAGGGCACCTCCGTTCGCCACGTGCTCACGGACGGCCGGGTAGAGATACGCCTCCTCCGCCACGGAATGCCGGATCAGCTCGATGGTGGCCTGGTCGGCGTACACCTTGCGGTCCTTGTGACCGGACGGCAGCGCCTCGATCTTCCCGAAGAGCTCCTCGACCTCACGGTGATCGGTCGTCAGCTCGTCGATGACGTTTCCTCCGTGTCCCATGTTCCACCTCCTTGAAGGTCGTGGCGGTTACGGGAGCGACCCGCCACGAGCATCGGGTCCCCCCGCACTCAGTGTGCTAACGCCCCGTTCGGCAACTGTCCAGCTTGGCCCGGATGCCGCCTGCGGCCGCTGCGGGGCGGGCCGCGATCCGGGTCGAACGGTGCGCCAAGTTGGCGTCGTGCCGCAGGTCTTGCGCGGCGTGTCGGCCGCGCCACAGCAGCGAGGGGGCACTGCCGGTGTCGTCGGCGGCGATCAGCAGCCCGCCCATCATGGAGAGGTTCTTCAGGAAGTGGACGCGCTGCTGGGCGCGGTCGGACGGGTCCTCGGCCTCCCAGTAGCGGTGCGCCGCCAGTGTGGTGGGGACCAGCGTCGCCGCGAGGGCCAGCGCGGCCAGCCGCGGGCAGCGACCGAGCCCGAGCATGACCCCACCGGCCACCTGGACGGCGCCGCTGAGCCGTACGAGTTGTTCGGTGCGGTCCGGCAGCACCGCCACGCGGTCGGCCACCGGCCGCACGATCGGCTCCGCCGCCGGGGCCACGTCCTCGGGCCTGCGCAGGGACTGGAGACCGCCCGCGACGAACATCGACGCGAGCATCGGACGGCCGGCCATACGCAAAAGACTCATGACGTTCTCTCGCTCTCTCGCTGCTCTCCATGGGATACCGGGAGGACGGGCAGGGGTTGCCAAGGGCGTGGTGCCCACTGGGATCATCAGGTGACCGGGCGGGGGCGCGCCATTCGGCGCCCGGCGCGGCACCTGCGCTCGCCGTTACCGCGCCGCGCGGGCTCCACGCAGGTCACAGGCTGTTCAGGAGCTGCGGCGACAGGTTCTTGATCATGGTGTTCGTCCAGCGCATCTGGCGCAGTGTCTGCGGATGGCAGGAGGAGGCGAGCGCCAGCAGTTCGCTGTCCCTGGACGCCTGGGCGGCCTGCGCGAGCATCTCCCAGTGCAGGGAGTTCTCCGCGGCGGCGACGTGCAGTTCCCGCAGGTCGCGCAGGAGCAGCAGACCCGCCTCGGGCCGGTGTACCACCGCCTGGGAGGCATTCTTCCGCAGCGTCGCGAAGACGCCGTCCGAGGACGGGTCCGACGGGTCGCCCAGCTTCACGTCGTGGTGTGCGGCGACCTCCGCCAGCCGCCGGACGTGTTCGCGCGACCAGACGGCGAGGTCGGTGGCGACGTGGTGGACCTCGTGCTCGGTGCGGTGCCGCTCGGCGGCGGTCACCAGATCGTGCGCCAGGCGCCGTTCGCCTCGGTGCAGCGTGCGCAGGGTCAGGGTGATGCCGTTCACTGGGCGCCTTCCTCACGGCCGTGCGGGAACTCCGTCGGCGTCTGTGCCGTGTGTGCCGCCGATCCGCCCGCGGTGGGCCGAGCGACGCCGGCGGTGGCCGGTGCCGACGCGGTGGTGGTCGGTGCCGGTGACGGCCGGCCACCGCCGCGCTCCACCAAGGTGAGCGCGGCCGTGGCCGTCTTGAACAACGGCTGCTTGGAGGCCGGGTCCCAGTCGGTGATGGTCGCCTCGTTCGCGGCACGTCCGGGAGTGTCCGGACCCGGACCCGATCCGTTTTCGGTGTCCCAGTAGCCGTAGTGGAACGGCACGAACAGCAGCCCCGGCCGGATGCCGGTCACCCGCAGCCGTCCCCGCAGTGAACCGCGCCTGCTGGTGACGTCGGCCAGGTCGCCCTCGCCGAGGCCGAGCCGGTCCGCGTCCGCGGTGGAGATCTCCACCCACACGTCCGGGGCGGCGTCGCGGAGCTGGGGAGCCCGCCCGGTCTTCGTACGGGTGTGGAAGTGGTAGATCGTCCGGCCCGTGGTGAGCTGGAACGGATATTCCTCGTCCGGCTCCTCGTGCGGCGGCCGGTAGGCGGCGGCCTTCAGTACCGCCTTGCCGTCGGGGTTGAGGGAGCGGTACTCGACGACCTCCTGCGACGCCCCGGTCTCCAGGTCCTTGCCGTAGCTCTCGCACAGGTCCGGGTGGGCCCAGCTGATGCCGTCCGTGTAGAGCCGCGCGGTGCCCTGCGGCGCCGACTCGTCGCACGGCCACTGGATGCCGCTGGTGTCGCGCAGCTTGGCGTAGGACAGGCCGGTGTAGTCGCAGGGGCGGCCCGCGCTGCAGCGCTTCCACGCCTCGAACGCCGACTCGGGGTCGTCCCAGGTGACCAGTGGGCCACCGTCCTTGTCCCGGAAGTCCATGCGCCGCGCGTAGTCCAGGAAGATGTCCAGGTCGGGTCTGGCCTCGCCGGGCGGCTCGACCGCCTTGTCCGACAGATGCACCGTGCGGTCCGCGTTGGTGAGCGCGCCGGTCTTCTCGCCCCAGGTCGCGGCCGGCAGCACCACGTCGGCCAGCTGCGCCGTCTCCGTGAGGAACAGGTCCTGCACCACCGTGAACAGCCGGTCCTGAGTCAGGATCGAGCGGATCCGGGGGAGTTCGGGCAGGGAGACGGCGGGGTTGGTGCCGCTGATCCACAGCATCCGGATCGAGCCCTGCTCGGCGTACCGGTACATCTGCATCGCGTGCGTGGGCGGCGCGTAGTGCGGGATGGTCTCCGGCTCGACGTTCCACACCCTGGCGAGGTCGGCGACATGGGTGTCGTTCTGCCAGTTGCGAAAGCCGGGCAGGTCGCCGTTGGCTCCGCACTCGCGGGTGTTCTGGGCGGTGGGCTGGCCGTTCATCTGGAGCAGGCCGGCGCCCGGGCGGCCCAGCATGCCGCGGATCAGGTGCAGATTGTTGATCTGCACCGCGGCGGCGGTGGCCTGGTGGGACTGGTAGACGCCCTGGAGGGCGGTGGAGACCAACGCGTCCGTGGTGCCGACGAGTTCGGCCGCCTCCTCGATCCGGGCGGCGGGGACGTCGCAGATGTCCGCGGCCCACTTGGGCGTGCAGTCGGCGACCCGGTCGGCCAGCTCCTCGAAGCCGACGGTGTGCGCGGCGATGAAGTCGCGGTCGATCCTCTCGTGCCGGATCGTCTCGTGCAGCAGCGCGTTGAGCAGGGCGACGTTGGTGCCGCCGCGGGGCGCGAGGTGCACGGCCGCGTGCTGGGCGACCCGGGTGGGCCGGGGGTCGACGCAGAGCAGGCGGGGCGGATCGGCTCCTCCCAGCCGGTCCAGCAGCCGCATCCACTGCACGGGCTGCGTCTCGGCGATGTTGTGGCCGAACAGCGCGATCACGTCGGCGTGGTCGAAGTCGTCGTAGCTGCCGGGCTGCCCGTCGCAGCCGAACGTCTCCTTCAGCGCCTCCGCGGCCGTCGACGTGCACAGCCGGGTGTTGCCGTCGAGGTGGTTGGTGCCGATGCCGGCCCGGGCGAGGACCGTGAGGGTGTAGTACTCCTCGAGGAAGAGCTGGCCGGAGGTGTAGAAACCGATCGAACCCGGGCCCCGCTCGTCGAGGAGTTCGCGCGAGCGGGAGGCCACCAGGTCCATCGCCGTGTCCCAGTCCGTCTCCACCAGCCGCCCGTCGCGCCGCACCAGCGGCCGGGTCAGCCGGTCCCGGGAGGCGTTCGCCTGCCACCCGAACAGGTCCTTGGGGCCGAGCCGGCCCCGGTTGACCCGGTCGACGTCCCGGCCCCGCACGCCCACCATCCGGCCGTCGGCCACCGCGACGTCCATCGCGTCGCCGTCGGAGTGCAGGATCGACGCCGACTGCACCCATCGCTGCACCGCCCCGGGGTCCACTCCGTCCGCGAGGAACGTGTCCACCCGGGCCGGCCAGGTCTCGTGCCGGCCGTAGGGCACTCTCGTGCCCCACGGCTGCGCGATCCGGTCCGCCGAATCCTCCATTGCCGGCCTCCCGCCAACGTGCGTCACACTGCCGGCCGCCGGGTACCCGGGTGTCACTGATCGACGCGGAACACTTGTGGGAGCGCTCCCAAGCGGGCAGGATGCTGTGGTGACCTCGACTGCCGCCGTACGCCCGTACCGTCCCGCCGACGCTCCGGCCCTCGACGACATCTGCATCCGAACCGCGCACAACGGCCGGGACAGCCGACCCGTGTACGCCGATCCCGCCGTCCTGCCCGCCATCTTCGCCGCTCCGTACGTCCACCTGGACCCGGACCTTGCCTTCGTGCTGGACGACGGAGGCGGTCGGGCGGTCGGTTACATCCTCGGTACGGCGGACACCCCGCGCTTCGCGGAGGAGTTCCGCGCCAAGTGGCTGCCGCGGTTCGCGGACCGCTACCCGGCGCCGGACCGCCCGCCCGGCACTCCGGACGAGGTCATGGCGGGACTCCTGCACGACCCGGAGCGGATGATCGTCCCCGAGCTGGCCGCGTACCCGGCCCATCTGCACATCGACCTGCTGCCCGAGTGGCAGGGCCGCGGATTCGGCCGGGCACTGATGCGTGCGTTCTGGCAGGCGCTGCGCGAACGCGGGGTGCCGTCCGTCCACCTGGTCATGGCCACGGCCAACACACCGGCCAGGGCCTTCTACGACCGTATGGGCTTCCACGAGATCGAGGCGGCGGGCCTGGACCCCGCGGACGTCACCTGCCTCGGACGTACGACGGACGACTCCGGCCACAACTGACCTGCCGGGTCTGCCGGCCCCGCCGGACGCACGGGTCCGCCGGACGCACGGCCCCGCCGGACGCACGGCCCCGCCGGACGCACGGGTCCGCCGGACGCACCGGGCGTGCCGGGTGGCGGTCAGGCCGCGCCGAGCCGGTAGACGTTGAAGGCCCGGCGTATGACGGGCTGGGCCACGTTGCGCACTCGCACGCCGCCCGCCGTCATCCCGTGCTCCGAGCCCAGGTGGGCGTGGCCGTGGACGGCGAGGTCCGCGCCGGCCGTGTCGATGGCCTCGGCCAGCAGATAGCTGCCGAGGAACGGATGGATCTCCAACGGCTCCCCGGCGAGCGTGTCGGCGACGGGGGAGAAATGCGTCAGCGCCACCCGGGCAGCGCAGCCCTCGTCGCTCAGCTCCTTCAGTGCCGCGTGCAGGCTGTCCGCCGAGCGCCGGGTGGTGCGCACGAACTCCTTCATGATCGGCTCGCCGAACTCGCCCGCGCTGCGCCCGACGAAGCCGCCGCCGAACCCCTTGGTCCCGGCGATCCCGACCCGGGTGCCGGCGCATTCCACGACGGTCCCCTCGCCCTCCAGGACTGTCACACCGGCGTCCTGGAGGAGGGCGGTGACCTTCTCGGGCTGCTCGTCGTGGTGGTCGTGGTTTCCGAGGACGGCCACCACCGGCACCGGCAGGTCGCGCACCTCCCGCGCCACCACCCGAGCCTCCTGTGGGGTGCCGTGCCGGGTGAGGTCACCGGCGAGCAGTAGCAGATCGGCGCAGTGGGGCAGGGTCTCGAAGGCGGGCCGGAGGAGTCCCTGGCTGTCGGGTCCCATGTGGATGTCTCCGACGGCGGCGACACGGATCATCACAGCTCCTCCGCGTGGTCGGGGCCGGTCGTCTCCGCCACCAGGACGTCGGTGTGCACGGTGAGCCCGGCCAGCTCCTCGTGGGCGATGCGCAGGAGGGTCTCGCGGCACTGGGCGGAGGGCACCGTGCCGGTGATCACGATGGCGCCGGCCCGGATCTCGGCCCGTACGCCGAGCTCGCCGAGCTCCTCCGCGGCGAGCCGGTCGTGCAGGTGGGCCACGCGGTACTCGACGTTCTCGGCCGCGGAAGCGGTGTCGCTCGCCGCGGGGCCCTGGTGTGCGACGGGGTCGCTCATCGCTGCTCCTCCTCGACGGAGTTCGTGGAGTTCGCGGAGTTCGCGCACTCCGCGGAAGGGACCGGGGGGATGATCTCCAGTCGCTCGAGGATGAAGAAGAACGCGGCGGGCATCGGGGCGTCTCCGCAGTCGCGGCGCAGCCCGTCCCAGTCGATCTTCTCCCGCAGCGTGCGGGCGATCGGCAGTACCGCCCCGAAGTCGCAGTGGTGCTCCGAGAAGGCCGCCAGCAGACCGCGCAGCAGGTCGGTCGGCGACAGGACCGGCATGAGCACCGAGTCGACCGAGAGATCATGGGCCCGCGCCAGCAGTTGGTCCGTGACGGGCTCGTGAGCCAGCTCGAAGATGAGGTCGACCTGCTGTCCCAGGCAGTTCGCCTTCAGCAGCCAGTCCTCGGGCGGTGTGTACACGGCCAGGCCCGCCTCCCGCAGCGTCGCGGCGACGGCCTCCGCGTCCTCGGGCCGGATGCAGAAGTCGACGTCGTGCTGGAGGTTCTGGGTGCCGCCGTGCGCGTACACGGCGACGCTGCCGGCCAGCGCGAACGGGTGCTCCTCCCTCTTCAGGATCGAACCCACCTGCTTGGCCGCCTGAAGGATCGCCTGATTGCGGTCGAGCGGGAGATCTTCGTGGCGCGCTTCGTTCTGGGGGACGAGTTGGGGGTCCCCCGCTGCCAGACGGAGCTCGGAAACGCCGGCGCGCTGCTCGAGAGCGCGGTCGTCGGCGGGCTGCGTCATTGCTGTCCCCTTCCCGGGCTGTCCTCTTCGACCGGTCCGACGAGGACCGGACCTGTCGCGTCGAACCGGTCCTACCGGCACCGGCCCTCCCCAGGGGTTTCGGGTACCCGGAGCGGTACCGCCGACACGAAGGCCGTCCCGGAGGTGAGGCGCGGCGAGGATTCCGGGCACCCGGACGGCATGGACGACAAGCAGGAGCGGCAGCGGACCGAGACCGTGGAACGGCTGGTGGCGGCCTGGATGGCGGAGACCGGGCGCCACGACCGGGCCGCGGCCCACGAGGCCCGCACCGGCTGGGAACGGGGCGCTCTGTCCGAGCGGGCCGCCCAGGACCTGGCCACCTGGGTCACCGCGAGGATCACTGACACCGGATTCACCGAGGACGAGGGCCCCTACGTGGCGAGCCCTGTCCGGATCACCCCGGCGGACAAGGACGTCGTGCACGAGTGGCTGCGTGCGCGGGGGCATCGGATCTGACCCGCCCCGTCACCGAGCTGACCCGCCCGTCACCGACGCAGCGCCGACCGAGCGACGGGGACGTCAGCGGACCGGCGGCTGCCACTCGAACATCAGGATCGTCGCGTCGTCCCGCAGCTGCCCGCCCGCCTGCGAGTCCAGAATCGAGTGGATCAGGCGCCGCAGCGTCTCCGGGGCCAGCTCGCCGCCGGCCGTGGCCCGGATGACGTAGTCCGCGAACCGTTCGAGCCCGAACAGCTTCTCCTCCCGGGTGCGCGCCTCGGTGACCCCGTCGGTGTACATCAGCACCCGGTCCCCGGGCTCCAGCCGTGTCTCGTGCGTTCGGCGCGGCTCGGGGGTGAGACGGGCCGGCGCGCCCATCGGCGGATCGGCCTCCCGTTCCAGGGCGTCGACCACCAACTGCTCGCCGCGGATGAGCAGCGGCGCGGGATGGCCGCAGTTGCTCCAGCGCAGCAGACCGGTCTCGAATTCCAGCTGGGCGACGACCGAGGTGCAGTACTGCTCCGGCAGCCAGCGGGCCAGCGCGTCGTCGACGCACTCCACGAGCGTGTGCAGATCGGCTCCGTTGCGCCGGGCGTTGCGGCACGCGGCCAGCGCCACCGCGCTGGTCAGCCCGGACGCGAGGTCATGACCCATGGAGTCGATGACCGAGACGTGCAGTGTCGTCGGGGTGAGCGATTGGTCGAAGGCGTCGCCGCCCAGCTCGTAGGCCGGTTCGAGGACGGCCGTCGACACGACGTGCTCGTTGCCGATGGTGCGCGGCGGCAGGAACGCGCGGAGCATCTCGGAGGGGAGGTGCATGGGCTCGGTGCGGGTGTGCCGCACGAAGGAGTCCTCGAAGGCCCGCTTCGAGGTGATCATCATGGCCAGCAGTGAGGCCAGCGCCCGCCCGCGGACCAGGGTGGTGGAGGTGAGCGCGGACGAGTGCAGCGCCAGTACCCCGAGCCGCTCGGCACCGTCCACCAGGGGCAGCCACGCCGTGACGCCGCCCGTGTCGGACTCCTCGACGCGCAGCGCCTGCGTCCGGTAGGACCAGCCCGCCAGCGAACCGTCGACGGGGATGGCCGACGCCACGTCGGTCTGCGGCACGAGATGCCGTTGCTGCAGATCGACCAGGTAGACCGCGGCGTGCTGAAGGCCCAGTGCCTTCGTGCACCGGTCCAGGGCTGTGGCCAGGTCCAGTGTCAGATGGGCGGGATCGGCGAGGAACTCGTACAGCAGCGCGTCGCTCGTCTCTGACGTCGACACCTCGTCTCCCCTCGTCGAGAAGCCCGTCGGGACGGGGCACGTTGCGCAGCAGTCTGGCACCGCCCGCCGGGCCTCGCCCGTCGAGCGGATCACCCGCCGGGCGCTTCGGTCCGGGCAGACAGGGCACGCGTCACGTCGTACGACACCGAGCGCGAAGGAGTGGTGCCGCATGACCGAGTACGAGCGTTCCCGCACCATGCCCGCCCATCCCGAGCAGGTCTTCGACCAGGCCGCGAACGTCGGGCAGCTGGACACTTGGCTGCCCCAGGACCTGCACGTGGAGCCCGAGGACCCGCCCGCCGTCACCGTGCACGAGGACCGCACCGACCAGGACACCTCCGCACTGCTGAGCGCCCGGCCCGAGCAGATGCGGCTCGAGTGGGGCACCCGCGACCAGGGCAGCTACGCAGGCTGGCTGCAGGTGGCCGGACTCGACAGCGGGGCCAGCGAGGTGACGGTCCACCTGTCGTTCTTCGACGAGGGGCACGACCCGGGGCAGCAGGCGGTGGCCGACGCCCTCGACAGCAGCCTTCGGCGCCTGGAGGAGCAGGTGCGGATGCGCGCCGACAACGCGGCCGGGTGAATTCGCGGAGACAAGGGCAACCCTTCGCCGCCATGTCGGGTCGTACGGGTCGTACGGGGAAAAGGACGACCGATACCGACGAACCGGCATGGGGGAAACATGTACGTCCACAACCGAGGGGTCCGTGCCACGGTGACCGCGCTGGCGACCGGCGCCGCGGTCGCCGTGGCCACGGTCCCGGCGACCGCGGCGACGCCGGACCCCGGCCCGCCCTCCTTCCTGGAGCCGGCCGAACTGCCACCGCACCCCACCTCCGACTGGTACGCCGGACCGGTCACCGCCGGGCAGCCGGATCCGCTGCCGATGTGCGTCGGCGAGGCCCTGCCGTCCACCGCCTCCCACCGCCGGTACTGGACCGAGTACGACACCGGCGCCCTCCAGGTCACGGTCGTCGAACGCAGCGAGCGGCGGGCCGGGAGGCTGGCCGCGCTGCTCCGTGAGGACCTCGCCGGCTGCGCGCGGAAGGTGATGGAGCGGTACCCCGACGTCACCGCCACACAGAAGTACTACGGCCGGCTGAACGTGGAGGAGGGCGCGCACGTCTACGGCGTCCACACGGTCGCCGAGTGGGGCGCCTCCGACATCGGCCTGTTCTCGGTGGGCCGGGACGGCAGGACCGTGACCGTCGTGCAGTGGGGGCAGATGGGCACCTTCGCGCACGCTCAGGTGGCCGACTTCAGGGCCACCACGGTCAAGGCCGTCAACAAGCTGTACTGACCGGTCGGGCGCCTCCTTGGCGGTGCCGGCCACATCACGCCGGGCGGGCGGTGCCGGCTACGTCACGACGGGCGGCCCGCCGTCCGGGCGGAAGACGGCCCGCTGACCGTGCCGGCAGTGCACGATCCGGTCCGCGAGCCCCTTCCGGTCGGCCTCGGCCAGGAAGGCGTCGAGCGGGGAACGGAAGACGGTGTAGTCGTCGTAGTGCACCGGGAGGACCAGCCGGGGTTCGAGGCGCCGGGCCAGTTCCGCGCCCTGGCGCCCGTCCATGGTCACCACGAAACCGCCCGGCAGCGTCGTGCCACCGAGATGCAGCACGGCCAGATCCAGTCCGGGAAAGCGCCGGGCGATCTCGTCCAGGCCGTCGAAGAGCAGTGTGTCGCCGGACACGTAGAGCCGGTGCCGCGCAGGGCCGTCGGCCGGGCCGAACTCCAGCAGGCTGCCCATCACCGGCGGCAGCAGGCGCCGCAGGGCGGGGTGTCCGGCGTGCCGGCCGGGCAGCGCCGTGATGCGCGCCTGCGCGTCCGCGTGCCGCACGGTCTCCGCCTGCCAGGTGCGCAGCCCCACGGCCCGGTGGAACCCGTGCATGCCCTGCAGTCTGCGGGAGGCGTGCGGGGTGGTGACGATCGGCAGCGACCGTGGCAGTTGCCGCCGGGCCCTGCGGTCCCAGTGGTCGCCGTGCAGATGCGACAGCAGCACGGCGTCGAGTTCCGGCAGGTCGCCGGGTTCGAGCGCGGGCTCGGTCAGGCGGCGGCTCACCAGGCCGTGCCCGAGGTAGGCGCGCTCGCCGCGGTGGAGGAAGTTCGGATCGGTGAGCAGGCTCAGCCCGCGGTACTGGAGCAGCACGGTCGCGTTGCCGACGAAGTGGATCCGCAGGGAGTCGTCCTGTGACGGGGGCGGGGGCGGGGACATAAGGGCGATCCGATCCTGTCTCGGAGTACGAGGGCCGGGCCCGGCCGCTCGGGGCGGACCCTCACGGGAGCACCGAGTACCCCTCCCACGAAGGCTCACCCGGCCGTCGGATCCGCGACGACGGGGCGCCGACGGCCCCGCCCGCCCCGCCCGACCAGGCCGGACAGGCCCGGGTGTCCGCGCGACCGCCCAGGGCACTCGTCGGCCATGGACGCACACCGACGCCCCCTGATGGACCGCACGTTGCCGCTGCTCACCGAGGGGTACGCCTGGCTGCCCAACCGCATGCGCGACAGCGCCGACGCAGTGCTGCGCACCAGGCTGCTCGGCAGGCCCGCGCTGGCCGTGCGGGGACCGGAGGCCGTGCGCTTCTTCTACGACGAGGGGCACGTCCACCGCCACGGCGCCACCCCCGCGCCCGTGCTGGACACCCTGTTCGGCCAGGGCGCGGTCCACACCCTCGACGGGGACGCCCACCGCGTCCGCAAAGAGCTGTTCCTGCCGCTGCTCGACCCCGACCGCGTGACCGGCCTCACCGAGCACGTCACCGCTGCCTGGGACGAGGCCGTACGCTCCTGGAGCGAGCTTTCCCGCGTCGTGCTGTTCGACGCGGTCGGCGTGGTGCTCACCCGCGGAGTCTGCCGCTGGGCCGGACTCCCGCGCCAGGCCGTCGACGCGGAACCCCTGGCGCGGGACCTGATCGCGATGGTCGACGGCTTCGCCACTCCGGGACCGCGCCATCTGCGGGCCCGCCGCGCCCGCGCCCGGCAGCAGGCACGTATGGCCCGCCTGATCGAGGACGTACGGCGCGGGAAGGTATCCGCCCCCGCGGACTCGGTGCTCGACCGGGTCTGCCGGCACCACGACGACCCGGGCGAACCGCTGGACGCCGGGACCGCGGCGGTGGAACTGCTGAACGTACTGCGCCCCACGGTCGCCGTGAGCTGGTTCGTGGCCTTCGCCGCCCACGCCCTGCACCGGTGGCCGGCCCACCGGGAGCGGCTGCGCGCCGGTGACGGCGCGTTCGCCACGGCCTTCGCCCACGAGGTCCGCCGTTTCTACCCGTTCGCCCCCTTCCTCGGCGGCCGGACCGTCACGGAGCTGACCTGGCACGGCGAGTCCGTCCCGGCCGGCGGGATCCTGCTGCTCGACGTCTACGGCCAGAACCACGACGAGAAGCTCTGGGGCGACCCGTATGCCTTCCGGCCACAGCGGTTCCTGGAGCGGCCCGCCGACCCCGACGAGCTGATCCCGCAGGGTGGCGGCGACCCGGCCACCGGACACCGCTGCCCCGGCGAGCGCATCACCGTGGGCCTGCTGGATTCCCTGGCCGTGCGACTGGCCCGCCTGGAGTACACGGTCCCCGAGCAGGACCTGCGCATCCCGCTGCGCCGCATCCCGACCCGCCCGCGCAGCGGCTTCGCCGTCACCGGCGTACGCGCACCCTGACGCTGGCCCGGTACCAGCCGATACTAACGGCGGTCGCCCTTGTGCCCCTGCCCCTGCCCAGGCTCCACGGCGTCCCGTCGTCCCGTCTGCTCCGCCTGGTCGAACCGGACGAGTTCGGGATGGTTGAGGTCGAAGGCCGGCGACTCGGAGCGCACGCGCGGCAGGGCGTGGAAGTTGTGGCGCGGCGGGGGACAGGACGTCGCCCACTCCAGTGAACGCCCGTACCCCCAGGGGTCGTCGACACCGACCGGCCGGCCGTACCTGGCGGTCTTCCACACGTTGTACAGGAACGGCAGTGTGGACAGCCCCAGCAGGAAGGCGCCGATGGAGGAGAGGGTGTTGAGGGCCGTGAAGCCGTCAACGGCCAGGTAGTCGGCGTACCTGCGCGGCATGCCCTCCACACCGAGCCAGTGCTGCACCAGGAAGGTGGTGTGGAAGCCCACGAAAAGCGTCCAGAAGTGCACCTTCTCCAGCCGGTGGTCGAGCATGCGGCCCGTCATCTTCGGCCACCAGAAGCTGAAACCACCGAACATCGCGAACACGATCGTGCCGAACAGGACGTAGTGGAAGTGGGCCACGACGAAGTACGAGTCGGTGACGTGCCAGTCCAGCGGCGGCGAACCGAGGATCACCCCGGTCAGACCGCCGAAGAGGAACGTCACCAGGAAGCCGGCCGCCCACAGCATCGGCGGTTCGAAGGACAGGGAGCCCTTCCACATCGTGCCGATCCAGTTGAAGAACTTCACGCCGGTGGGGACGGCGATGAGATACGTCAGGAACGAGAAGAACGGCAGCAGCACCGCGCCGGTGGCGAACATGTGGTGCGCCCAGACGGTGGCCGACAGCCCGGCGATGGCGATGGTGGCACCGACCAGCCCCATGTAGCCGAAGACCGGCTTACGGGCGAAGACCGGGATGATTTCGGTGACCACCCCGAAGAACGGCAGCGCGAGGATGTACACCTCGGGGTGGCCGAAGAACCAGAACAGGTGCTGCCACAGGATCGCCCCGCCGTTCTCGGGGGCGAACACCAGTGAGCCGAAGTGCCGGTCCGCCTCCAGCACCAGCAGCGCCGCGGCCAGCACCGGGAAGGCCAGCAGTACCAGGACCGACGTCAGCAGCACGTTCCAGACGAAGATCGGCATACGGAAGATGGTCAGGCCGGGTGCGCGCATGCAGATGATCGTGGTGATGAAGTTGACCGACCCCAGGATGGTGCCGAACCCGGCCAGCGCCAGCCCCATGATCCACAGGTCACCACCGAGGTAGGGCGCGTGGAGCGGGCCGCTCAGCGGTGTGTACGCGGTCCAGCCGAAGTCCGCCGCGCCCTGCGGGGTGAGGAAGCCGGCGAGCACGATCAGCCCGCCGAAGAGGAACAGCCAGTACGACAGCATGTTCAGCCGCGGGAAGGCCACGTCCGGGGAGCCGATCTGCAACGGCATGACGGCGTTCGCGAATCCGGCGAAGGTCGGGGTGGCGAACAGCAGCAGCATGATCGTGCCGTGCATCGTGAAGGCCTGGTTGTACTGCTCGTTGGAGAGCACCTGCAGCCCGGGCCGGGCCAGCTCCGCCCGGATCAGCATCGCCAGCACCCCGGCGATCAGGAAGAACCCGAACGACGTGATGAGGTACAGATGGCCGATCCGCTTGTGATCGGTCGTGGTCAGCCAGGAGACGATCACCCGCCCCCTGCCGCGGCGTTCCGCCGCCGGGGCCGGCGTGATCGGTTCGGTCTGTGTCGCCATCCGACCAGAGCATCCGAACCCCGGCCGCCTGCGCCGACGCCACGTCACGCGCCCACCCAGGTAGGGCCGATTGGCTGATCGTTTCTATCCGTCCGGGTGCGTCATCTCCTCGGAGGGACGAAGCGACCGTCACCCGAATGGCCCCCGCACGCTACTGGTGACGGCCGATCCGGTGTCTCCTGGAGAGTGTCAGCGGCGTCCAGGCTGGGAGGCCGATCATGTACGAAATGTGCGTGGGCCCGGAGAAGGCGGGCGGAGCGTTGGTGTGGCACGTGATGGCCAAACAGGCCGCGGCCACCCTGTGCGGACAGCGACTCCGCGAACGTATTGAGGCATCCGACGGCGAACGGGCACGACACTGCCCGGACTGCATGGCTTCGTTCGAGAAGTTGATGGCAGCCACGCCGTGCTGACGGACCGTCCGCGAAGCCGTCCGCCCCGTCGCATCCCGCGGCGGGGCGGACGGCGTGTGGCGGCCCGCCGGAGCCGCGGCGCGCCCCTCTTCGCCGCACAGCGGGTACCTGCTTCGCCGTACAGCGGGTACGTCCCGGCCGCGCAGCGGCGTGCGCACTCCGGGAGCGGCGTCACCGCACCGGCCGGTCAACGGCGTCCGGTCGTACGACAGACGACGTGTCACAGACGAAGGAGAATGCGCATCCATTGCCCCGGGCCTCGACCTCGGCCTCGACCTCGGTTGGGATTCTGCTTCGGCTTCGGAGCCCGTGGACGCCGAGCGGTAGGACCGAGGAGGGGCCCGGTGGTTCGGGAACGGTCGCGGACGGCGGCCGGTACGGCCGGTACGGGAGGTCGTCGGTGAGCCCCGGTCAGGTCCCCGGCGAGTACGCCACTCGGTGCACCGGTGGGACAATCTGCCCGCAGGACCGGTGTCCGATGCCGTGGTCGGAACCGTCCGGGACCGGAAGGAGCCGTCAGCATGATCGAGTGGGTGCCCCTGGGCAGCGGAGCCAGACCCGTCCCCCGGCCGGTCTCGGCTCCGCTGGTGTGGGCGGGAGCCTTCGGCGGCGCCCTCGCCCTGGTGGCGCTCCTCAACGGCACCGTGGGTTCGGGCCGTCCGGGAGTCGCGCTGGCCGTGCTCTCCCTGCTGGCGGCCCTGCTCGGGCTCTGTGCCCGCTTCACGGCCGCGCCCGGAACCGCCGTCCTGTGCTGGCTGTCCCTCAACGGCTTCGCCATCCCGCCGGCCGGCACGCTGACGTGGGCCGGCCGGCGGGACGCGGTCTGGCTGGGCTGTCTGCTCGGCGCGGCCCTCGTCGGCACGGCACTGGCCCGCCTGGTCCACGCGCGGGCCGCCTACCGTCGGCTGACCACGGCGACCGGCCCCGACGGACCGGAGCCGGGCGCCAGGCAGCACGATTTCTGACCGGCGTCCGACCGGCCTACGCGACCGGCGGCCGGGGCCCGGACCGGTGTCGCAAGGGCTCCCGACCGGCGGCTGGGGGAGGACCCCGACGGGCGCCGCGCCCGGCGAAGCCCTCCCCACCGCCCCCGGGTCAGGCAGTGTGCAGCGTCAGCCCGTAGCGGTTCAGGATCTCGTTGACGGGCTGGAACCAGGTCTCTCCGCCGCTGGAGCAGTTGCCCCAACCGCCCGAGGTGACGCCCTGGGCCTGGTCTCCGCTGATGAAGGAGCCGCCGGAGTCGCCGCCCTCGGCGCAGGCGCTGGTCTTGGTCATCTGGTGCACCGCGCCCTGGCTGTAGTTGACCGTCTCGTTCTTGGCGAGGACGGTGCCGCAGTGCCAGTGGGTGGTGGAGCCGGAGCGGCAGATCGAGGCACCGACGGGGGCCTCGTTCGAGCCGCGCACCAGCCGGTCGGGAATGGCGCCCCAGCCGAGCACGACCGGCACCGTCCACCAGCCGCTGCCCACGCTGACCCAGGCGTAGTCGTTGCCCGGGAACGACGAACCCTGGAACGTTCCGATGTGCGAGCCGTCCCAGCCGCGGACCGCCCCTCCCGCACCGCCGCAGTGACCGGCGGTGACGAACCCGCCGTGCACCGAGAAGCCGATGGAGCAGCGCACGTTGCCGGTGTAGTAGGGGTCGCCGCCGACGGTGCCAGCCGCGAGGGTCTGCGGGGCCGACGGCACCGTACGCACCGTGACGGGGCCGGCCTCGCGGGCCATGCCCACGAAACGCCGGACATCGTTGTCGCGACGCTCGCCCTCGACCACGTCGACGACCACCGAGTTGGCGGCCGGGTCGACGTGCCAGCTGCTGACGCCGGCGGGTGCGTCCAGGCGGTCGATGCGGGCCTTGGCGGCGTCGAGCTGACGCGCGCTGTGCTCGACGGTGCGGACGTGCGCGCCGGTGGCGCCGACGGCCCGGACCGTCGCGGGGGTGGCGTCCGAGGTGACGGCCACGGTGAGTCGGCCGAGGCCGGCGTCGAACCAGGAGCCGCCGAAGGCGTCTCCGGCGGCCCGGCGGGCCGTGGGCGCGAGGTCGGTGGCACGGCGTTCGGCCGCGAGCCGGTCCTCCGCCTCGGCCCGGGTGAGGTCGAAGTCGCGCTGCATGGCGTCCAGAAGACCGGCGGAGGCCGGTTCCTTGGTGGCGGAGGTGGCGGAGGTGGCGGAGGTGGCGGGGGAGTCGGCCGCCGCGGCCGGCAGCGTGCCGACGGCGGCGAGGCTGCCGAGCACGAGGAGCCCGGCCAGGCCGAGGTGCCTGATTCTGCTGCGTCTCACGGGAGTTGCCCTTCGTCGTTCCAACAAGGTGGGGTGGAACAGATGGGTGGGACAGCCGCGTTCTGAGAGCGCTCTCATCTGGGTTGGTCCGAGCTTAGCCAGGGAGCAACATCAGGTCCATGCCAATGCAGGACCTTTCGTCGAGCCGGTCGGGCCGGACGGGCCGGTCGGGGGTGGGCGTGGAGGGCGCGGCGAGACGGAAGAGCCGGTTGGCCGCTCGTGGACGGGGCACTCAGTGCTGCGTCCTTGCAGTAGTGACGGCTTCTGGACGTGGGAGGCACGCGTGGCGGTTCGGCATCGGTTGATCCAGGCGAGCCCGCAGGCGGTGTGGGACGTGCTCGCGGACGGCGACCAGTACGTGAAGTGGGTGGTGGGCCCGTCCGAGGTCACCCCCGAGGCCGGACAGTGGCCGCAGGTCGGCGCGACCATCGCCTACGAGGTGCGGGTCGGGCCGGTGCGACTGAACAACGAGTCGGTGGTCAGGCACTGCGTGGAGGGCTCCGTGCTGGAGCTCGAGGCGAAGGCGGGCAGGCTCGGCACGGCCCGGATCGCCATCGAGCTGCGCCCCTGGGGCGAGCAGTGCCTGGTGCTCGTGGACGAACACCCGCTGCGCGGTCCCGGTGGCCTGCTGCACAACGTGGGCGTCGAGGCGCTGATCCAGGTGCGGCACCGCGCGATGCTGGCCCGGCTCGCCGAGCTGTGCGAGTCCGAGGCCGGGGACCAGTGCCGGCCGGATCCCGAGGAGCAGGCCGGGTCCGTGGAGTTCGGTGCGGGGGCCGGCCGTGCCTGACGCCGTCGTGATCGGGGCCGGCCCCAACGGGCTGGTGGCGGCGAACCTGCTGGCGGACGCCGGCTGGAGCGTGGAGGTACTGGAGGAGCAGCCCGAACCGGGCGGAGCGGTGCGCCACGACAGCGAGGTCGCCCCGGGTTTCGTCAACGACCTGTTCAGTTCCTTCTATCCACTCGCCGCCGCGTCCCCGGTCCTGGCCGGACTGCGCTTGGAGGACCACGGGCTGCGCTGGGGCCACGCCCCACACGTACTCGCCCATCCACTGACCGACGGCACGTGCGCGGTCCTCGACCGCGACGTCGGGACCACGGCCGCCTCCCTCGACGCCTTCGCACCCGGGGACGGGGCCGCCTGGGACCGCCTGCACGAGGTGTGGGACCGCTACCGGGCGGACATCCTGGACGCCCTCTTCACGCCCTTCCCCCCGGTCCGCGCCGGCGCCAGGCTGGCGCTGCGGCTGCGCGGCGGGGGCGGACTCCGGCTGGCCCGCACGCTGGTGCTGCCGGTGCGCCGCCTGGGAGAGGAGGAGTTCCGGGGCGAGGGCGGCAAACTGCTCCTGGCCGGCAACGCCCTGCACGCCGACCTCGCGCCCGAGGCGGCCGGCAGCGGCGGCTTCGGCTGGCTGATGTCGATGCTCGGACAGACCTACGGCTTTCCCGTACCGGTCGGTGGCTCCGGTGCCCTCACCGCGGCCCTGGTCCACCGGTTGCGGGCGCGCGGCGGCACCCTGCGCTGCGGACAGCGCGTCGAGCGCGTCCTGGTGCGCGACCGGCGCGCGGTGGGCGTCCGCACGGCCGGCGGGGACACGGTCGCCGCACGGCGGGCCGTCCTCGCGGACGTCTCCGTGCCCGCGCTCTACGGAGATCTCGTCGCCCCGGAGCACCTGCCGGACCAGGTCCTCGCCGATCTGCGGCGCTTCCAGTGGGACTTCGCCACCTTCAAGGTGGACTGGGCGCTGGACGGCCCCGTGCCCTGGCGGTGCGAGGACGCGGCCCGGGCCGGGACCGTGCACCTGGCCGACGGTCTCGACGAGCTGACCCGGTTCGCCGCCCAGATCGCCATGCGGCAGATCCCCGACCGTCCCTTCTCGCTCTTCGGCCAGATGACGACCACGGACCCGACCCGCTCGCCGGGCGGCACCGAGTCCGCGTGGGCCTACACCCACGTCCCCCACGACGTCCGGGCCGACGCGGGCGAGGAGGGCATCACCGGCAGCTGGGACAGCAGGGAGCAGGAACTCATGGCCGACCGCGTCGAGCGCCAGGTGGAACGCTTCGCACCCGGCTTCCGCGCGCTGATCCGGGCCCGCCGGGTGCTGGCCCCGCCGACGCTCCAAGCCATGAACGCCAACCTGGAGGGCGGCGCCATCAACGGCGGTACCGCCGCCATGCACCAGCAGCTCGTCTTCAGGCCCGTGCCGGGAACCGGGCGGCCGGAGACCCCGGTGGCAGGCCTCTTCCTCGCCTCCGCGGGCACCCACCCGGGAGGCGGAGTGCACGGGGCACCGGGCTCCAACGCCGCGCGCGCCGCCCTGCGTCAGCACCGGTTCGCCGGCCTCACCCGGGTGCAGCGCACCCTCACCCGCCGCGACCGTGTGGGCGACAAACGGTGAGACATCGGCGTCTGCCCGACCGCCCGACCGCCCGACCGGCAAGTCCCGACCGTCCAGTCCCCCGACCGTCCAGCCCTCGACCGACCGCCCAGCCCCCCCCGACCGCCCCGTTCTCCCGAGGAAAGGGCCCCACGGTGACAGGCAGTCCCCTCCAGAACCGCACCGTCGTGGTGACCGGCGCCGCCCGCGGACTGGGCGCCGCCCTGGCCCTCGCGTGCGCCCGCCGGGGCGCCCGGCTGGCGCTGCTCGGCCACGAGAAGTCGCGACTGGATGCCGTGGCGGCGGACCTCCCGGCCCCGGCGATCGCCGTCGAGGCCGACGTCACCGACCCCACCGCGCTGGACGACGCGGCCACCGAGGTCCGCGGCCGTCTGGGGCCGCCGTCGGTCGTGGTGGCGAACGCAGGCATCGCGGAGGGCGGGCCGTTCGCCACCTCGGACCCCGCCGAGTGGCGGCGCGTCGTCGACGTGAACCTGACCGGCAGCGCCCACACGGCCCGGGCCTTCCTCCCGGACCTGGTCCGTACCGGGGGATACCACCTCCAGATCGCTTCGCTGGCCTCGCTCGGCGCCGCCCCCATGATGAGCGCGTACTGCGCCGCCAAGGCGGGCGTGGAGGCCTTCAACCACTCGCTGCGCGCCGAGGTGGCCCATCACGGGATCGCCGTGGGCATCGCCTACCTCAACTGGATCGACACCGACATGATCCGCGACGCCGACCGGTACGCGGTCCTGCGCGAGCTGCGGGGGCACATGCCGCCTCCGGCCCGCCGCACCTACCCGGCGGACCACGTCGCCGCCCGGCTGGTCCGTGCCATGGAGCGCCGCCGTACCGCCGTGTACGTGCCCGGCTGGCTGCGCCTGGCCCAGGTCGGGCGCAGTGCCCTGCCGCCGATGGTCCTGCGGCTGTCCCGCCGCGAACTGCCCCGGCTGGAGGCCGAGGGCGCGATGGACCCCACCGGTCCGCTCGGCGCGGGCGGGCGGGCCGACCGCGCCGAGGGGACGGGGACGTAGCGCCACGGGGACTACGACGGTCAGCGCGTCCCGAACCGTCGTGCCAGGGCACGCAGCAGTGCCGAACGTCCCTGATCCGGCACCGTCCACAGCCTCTCTCCCCGTACGCCCCACCGCTCGAGCAGCGCGTTGGCCGCCAGAAACCCGGAGGTGGCCGCGCGTTCCATCAGGGCCACGGGCAGATCCGTACGAACCAGGTCCCCGGCGACCACGACGGTCGGGTCGGACGTGCGGACCGTCGGACGGTCTCGGTAGCCGCCGACGGTGAACAGCGGGCAGTCCGCCCTCCACTCGTGGCGCGCGCCGACGACGCGTGCCTCCCGGGTCTCCGGATACACCTGGTGCAACTGGTCGACGAGGCGTTTCTCCTCGACCTCCCGGACGGCCGTCGTCGGCAGGGCGTAGGCGTGGAGTTCGACGACGGACCCACCGGTGCGCGCCGCCCAGCGCGCCGCCTCACCCTCCCAGTTGGACAGCACGCTGACGTTGTCCAGCGAGCCGTAGCCGCTGGTGCCGAGGAAGCCGGGCCGGCCGGACGCGACCGGACGGTCCAGCCACAGCCGGGTGACCAGGAACGGCGGAGCCGTCCGCAGCCGCGCCACCCGCTCGCGCCACCCGGCGTCACCGAGGTGCGGTGAACGGCCCACCACCCCCCGCAGGCCGTCGGTGTCGAGGGCGAGCACGACCGCGTCGTACGGCCGGGCACCCGCGGCGTCGACCACCAGGTGACCGCCGGACGGACCGGGCCGGACGGCCTCGACGGACGTGCTCGTCCGCACCTCGGCGCCGTGCCGCCCCAGATGATCCGCGAACGGGTCCCACAGCGCCTGCGGGAACGGTTCGCGGGGGACGTCGAACAGCAGCCCCTCGCTGGAGCCGAGGAAGTAGATGTGGAACATCAGCGCCATCTCCGCGGCCGACAGCTCCCGCGGGTCCGCGAAGAAGCTGCGCGAGAACACCTCGAAGGCCAGATGCCGTGCGGCCGCGGGAAAGCCCATGGCGTCGAGGAGGTCGTGGGCGCTGACGTCGTCCAGCCGTTCGTGGACACGGCGCGTACGGATGTCCAGGAGCGGCAGGGCCGCGGCGGGCCGCAGGGCCGGCAGGTCGCGCAGCCCGAAGCTGGGGCTCAGGGCGACGAAGCCCAGGGCGCTGAACGGGGGAGTGCGCGGCACCCGGCGGAAACCGTCGCGCAGCCCGCTGCTGTGCCGCAGCGGATAGTCCGGCAGGCCCCTCAGCATGCCCAGTTCGGGATCGGAGCGGCGCAGCAGACTCCGCAGGTTGTAGTACTGGCGGAAGAAGGCGTGGAAGCCGCGGCTCATCGTGGCGGAGGTGCCGTCGGGCAGGCCGACCGGCCAGCCCGACACCCGGCCTCCGAGCACGGCGTCGCGCTCGTGCAGCACGACGCGGACTCCCCGCTCCGCCAGCGCGGTCGCCGCGGCCAGCCCCGCGATGCCGCCTCCGACCACCGCCACGGACGGCGTATCTCCGCTCACCCGCTCCCGTCCCGCCCGGGGAACGACGGCCTGTGCCCGCCGGTCCCGCCCCGGCAGCCCCTCCCCGCCCCGCAGCCTCACCGGGCACCGCCTTCCTCCACGTCACCCGACCGCGCACGTCCCGTCCGCGCGCCGTCCGTCTCGGCCCGGCCCGTCTCGGCCCGGTCCGTCTCCGCGTCGGCGCGGTGGCCGACGAAGGTGTGGGTGATGCCCGTCTGCCAGCCCGGCAGCGGCAGGACCCGGACCCGCTCGAACCCGGCCCGGCCCAGTCTCGCGCCGAACGTCGGCGCCGTGTCGAACGCCGCGACGCTGCGCCACAGATGCCGGTACAGGTCCCGGTCGCCCGTGGCCGTGCCGAGCGGCAGGATGACGCCCCGGCACACCGCGTCCCACACCAGACGGTCCACCCGCCGCCCACCGAGCGCGTACTCGTGCACCGCCAGCCTGCCGCCGGGAGTCAGCAGCCCGTGCACCGTGCGCAGGACGGCGTCGGGATCGGTCAGGTTCCGGAACAGGTAGCCGGCGAGGACCGCGTCGAAGGGCCCGCCCACCTCGGCCCGGCGCAGTTCCTCCGCCGGGGCGTGCACGAAGCGCACCCGCGACGGCCACCGCTTGGCCCGGGCCCGCTCCAGCATGCCCGCCGAGGCGTCCACCCCGACGATCTGCGCGGCGGGGAAGGCCGCGGCCAGCGCCGCCGTCGACGCACCCGTGCCGCATCCCAGGTCCAGTACCCGGCGTCCGGCGCCGCCGTCCGTGAGGCCGAGCCGGCGGGCGGAGCGGCGCAACTGGGCGTGGTAACCCGGATTGAGCGCGACCAGACGGTCGTAGCGGCCGGCGCCGTGGTCGAAGGCGGCGGTCAGCGCGGAGTCGCGCAGCAAAGGCGGCATCGGGGGCTCCTGGGGACGGGTAATTCGCGGACGTGGTGGTTCGCGGACGTGGTGGGACGTGGTGGTTCCCGGACGGATGCTGCTCAACGGACGGGGATGTCCCGGCGCGGCAGCCACGGCAGCTCCGCCGCCGTACGCAGCATCGGCAGGACGGGAGTGCGTACTCCGACCGCGAGGTCCTCGTACAGCCGGGACCGCCCGTCGAGGAAGCGCAGCAGCCGCCCGGCGGGTACTTGCTCGAACAGCCGGAAGAAGAGGTCGGGGCCGTCGACCCGGCCGGTGTCCAGCGCACGCAGCAGCACCGCGTCCATCAGCCGGGCCCGCGCCGGGTGCGCGGGCGGCGGCACCGGGCGGCGGCCCGCGCGCAGGGCGCGGGCGATGGTGTCGGACTGCCGCTGCACGGCGGCGAACGTGTACCCGGTGGAGGCGCGCGTCGCCCCGCCCGCGACCCCGATGCGGAAGACGGCCCCGGAGTTCTCGGCCCGTCGCTCGAACACGGCGTCGGTCATCGGGATCACCCCCTGCTCCGTCGACAGGACCTCCGTCGCGCCGGTGCGCAGGACACGGCGCGTGTAGTCCTCCAGGGCGCTGTCGTACGCGTCGGACGTCAGCGGCGCCGGTCCGAACTCGGTGTACTCGACCAGCGCGGTGTGCCTCCCGGTCGGGAGGACGTAGCCGAAGGACAGGCCACGCGCCGGCTGCCCGGTGCGGAAGTCCATCAGGTCGACCACCCCCGGGTCGAAGACCGGCCGCTCGGTGCGGACGAACCAGCCGCGGAAGTGCTGGAGAAGGCGGGTGCGGGCCGGCGGCAGGCGTTCCGGTGGGCGGGAGTCGAAGACCCAGCGGGCACGCAGGCCGACATGGGACCCCTTCGCATCCGTGGCCGGCACCCACGCGGACCCGTCCGGCAGGGTGGTGACCGTGCCGGCGGTCGCCTCCAGACACCGCAGCCCCGGCCGGTCCTTCAGGTCACGGTCCACCAGCGCCTCGAAGTCGTCCGAGCGGATCATCTTGTAGCGCGCGGGCGCGATGTGCCGCAGGACGACCGCGCCGTCCCGGCCGCGCACCCGCAGCCACTCCCACGACGCCGTCGTCGCCGCGTCGAAGCGGCCGGGACCCGACTCCCAGAAGCACCAGGTGCGGCGCGGGGCCCGCAGCGGACCGGGCGGCGGATCCACCAGGACCACGGAGGGCACGGCGCCACGCGGCCCTCCTGCCGGGAGCCTGTGCACCAGGGAGAGACCTGCCGCCCCGGCACCCACGACGACGATGTCCGCGTCGGCCACGGGTCACCTCCCTTCCACCTGTCCGAAGTCCGAAAGCTCGCCGGTCCGAAGCCTGCCGGTCCGAAGCCTGCCGGTCCGAAGCCCGCCGGTCCGAAGCCCGCCGTCCGAAGCCGGCTTGCTGGAAGCCCGCCTGTCCGGCCGCCCCGGCTTTCGGCGGAGTATTCCGGTCCCCCACCGTCCGCGGATGCGCGGCGCGCTGGACGCCTTGTGGGCGGGTACCGGCCGAGCGGGTGACTACCGGGCGTGAACGGGCCGGCGCGGCATCGAGCCGGAAGCGACGGGGGAAGGCATGACGCCGAGTCACCCCACCGCATGGGGCCGGGGCCGATCCCCGGACGGCGCGTCCGCAGCGTGCCACCCGGCGGAAGTAGCCGCAGCAGCCGACGTACCCGACACGGCTCACCGCCGCAGCCGACGACGAGAGGACCCGGGATGCGCTCCAGCAGGGCCGGCGAGAGCAGGAATCAGCCGCGTCGCCGACCGCCCGTCACCAAGGGCCCGCGATGACACGGACCGTGACCGGCCGCACCGACCACGTGGTGGTCGTCGGCGCCGGGCTCGCGGGACTGTCGGCCGCCCTGCACCTGCTGGGCTCCGGACGGCGGGTGACGGTCGTGGAACGCGACCCGCTGCCCGGCGGCCGTGCCGGACGGCGCGAACTCGGCGGTTACCGCCTCGACACGGGCCCGACCGTCCTGACGATGCCCCATCTGGCCGACGAGGCGTTCGCCGCTGTCGGCGACCGCCTGGCCGACCGCGTCGAACTTCTTCCCCTGCACCCCGCCTACCGGGCGTGCTTCGCCGACGGAGGCACCCTGGACGTCCACACCGATGCCGCCGCCATGGAGGCCGAGGTCGAGCGTTTCGCCGGAGGCCGGGAGGCGGCCGGCTACCGGCGTCTGCGCACCTGGCTGCGGCAGCTCCACGACGTGCAGATGCGCCGGTTCATCGACGCCAACTTCGACTCACCGCTCGGCCTGCTCACCCCCGACCTGGCCCGGCTCGCCGCCCTCGGCGGCTTCGGCCGGCTGGACGCGCGCATCGGACGGTTCCTGACGGACGAGCGGCTCAAGCGCGTCTTCTCCTTCCAGGCCCTGTACGCCGGTGTCGCACCGGCCCGGGCGCTGGCCGCCTATGCCGTCATCGCCTACATGGACACGGTGGCCGGCGTGTACTTCCCGCGCGGCGGCATGCACGCACTGCCGCGCGCCATGGCGGATGCCGCCACCGACGCCGGAGCCGACCTGCGTCTCGGCCGGGACGTCACCCGTCTGGAACGGTCCGGCAGCCGCGTCACCGCCGTCGTCACCGGCCACGAGCGCATCCCGTGCGACGCCGTCGTCCTCACCCCCGACCTGCCCGTCGTCCACCGGCTGCTGGGCCGCCGCCCGCGCCGCCCGGTCCGGCTGCGGCACGCGCCCTCCGCCGTCGTCCTGCACGCCGGCACCACCCGCACCTGGCCGCACCTCGCCCACCACACGCTCTCCTTCGGCGCCGAGTGGCGCCGCACCTTCGACGAACTGACCAGGACCGGCACCCTCATGACCGACCCGTCGCTGCTGATCACCCGGCCCACCGCCGGCGACCCCTCCCTGGCTCCCGAGGGCCGGCATCTCCACTACGTCCTCGCGCCCTGCCCCAACACCGAGATCGGTCCGGGCGTCCGGGAGTGGACCGACCTCGCCCCCCGCTACCGCGACCGCCTGCTCGCCACCCTGGAACGCCGGGGGCTGACCGGCATCGCCGCCGCCATCGAGGAGGAGTGCCTGGTGACGCCCGCCGACTGGAGCACCCAGGGGCATGCCGCGGGCACGCCCTTCTCCGTCGCCCACACCCTCGCCCAGACGGGGCCCTTCCGCCCCCGCAACCTGGTGCGCGGCACCGACAACGCGGTCCTCGCGGGCTGCGGGACCACCCCGGGGGTCGGCGTGCCGACCGTACTGATCTCCGGGAAGCTGGCCGCCGCCCGCATCACCGGAACACCGGCACGTGCCACGGCGGCGAGGGGCGGGCGCCGATGACCCAGCGAGAACTGGACGCCGCGGGCATCACCGACCCGTCCCTGCGCGCCGCCTACACCCGGTGCCGGCTGCTCAACGCCCGCCACGGACGCACCTACTTCCTGGCGACCCGCCTCCTGCCCGCCGACCGCAGGCCGGCCGTGCACGCCCTGTACGGGTTCGCACGGTGGGCGGACGACATCGTCGACGACATGGGCACGGACGCGACCGCCGCCGAACGGGCGGCCGCCCTGGCCCGCCTCGAAGAGCGATTGCGGCAGGCGCTGACCGGTGCCGGGCCCAGCGCGGAACCCGTCGTGCTCGCCCTGGCGGACACCGCCGCCCGGTACGCCATCGACCCGGCCCACTTCACCGACTTCATGGCCTCGATGCGCAGCGACCTCACGGTCACCGACTACGCCACCTACGACGACCTGCGCGCCTACATGCACGGCTCGGCCGCCGTCATCGGCCTCCAGATGCTGCCTGTGCTCGGCACCGTGACCGCCCGCGCCCGGGCCGCGCCGCACGCCGCCGCGCTGGGCGTCGCCTTTCAGCTGACCAACTTCCTGCGGGACGTGGGGGAGGACCTGGACCGGGGCCGGATCTACCTCCCGGCGGACCTGCTGGCCGCGCACGGCGTCCAGCGGGACCTGCTGCTGTGGAGCAGGCGCACCGGCCGCCACGACCCCCGCATCACCGCCGCGCTACGGGCCGCCGAGGACCTCACCCGCGCCGTCTACCGCGAGGCCGCGCCCGGACTGGCCATGCTGGACCCGGTTTCGCGACCGTGCATCCGTACCGCGTACGTCCTCTACCGGACCATCCTCGACGCGATCGCGGCCGACGGGTACGCGGTACTGCACCGGCGCGCGGTGGTGCGCCGCCGCCGGCGTGCGGTCGTCGCGGCCGACGGACTGGCAAGGGTACTGGCCGCCCGGCTGAAGGCGCGGGGCGCGGCCGCACACCGGGCCCCGCCCGTGCCGAGCCCGAACGACGTCCGCTCCCGCTCCGCGAAGGAGGCCGGATGAGTGCGACCCCCCGCCCCCACCGGGGCCGCTTCCCCCTGCGGCTGCGCCGCCGCCCCGTCCCCTGGCAGCAGCAGCGGCCCACCTGGCGTGAGGCCCGGCCCGCCGTCATCGCCGGGGCCCTCGGGCGCGCACTGGCACGCCCTTCGGGCAACTGGTACGTCCTCGGCGCGAGCACCGACGTACGGTCCACCCGCCCGCTGTCCGGTACGGTCGCCGGCGTCGAGGTCGTCGTGTGGCGGGACGCGCACGGGAGTCTGGTGGGCGGCCCCGGCGCGTGTCCCCACCTCGGCGCCCCGCTGGCCGAGAGCCCGGTACGGTGCGGGACGCTCGTGTGCCACTGGCACGGACTCGCCCTCAGCGGCACTCCGTTCGCCGGCTGGGAGCCCTGGCCGGTCCACGACGACGGCGTACTGGTGTGGGTGCGGCTGGACGCGGCGGGGGAGGATCCACCGACCCCGGCGCCCGTCGTCCCCGCCAGGCCACCGCGGGCGGCGTCCCTCACGTCCGTCTGGCGGGGGGTCGGGGTCTGCGAACCCGAGGACGTCGTCGCCAACCGGCTCGACCCGTGGCACGGCTCCTGGTTCCACCCGTACTCCTTCGTGGACCTCACCGTCGTCGAGACGCCCGTCGAGACGCGCGCTGAAACGCCCGGCGAGGCGTACGCCGGGACCCCCGACATGGGAGAGGACGACGACCGCTTCGTCGTGGACGTGTCCTTCAGGCTCACCGGCCGGCTCGTCGTACCCGTACGGGCCGAGTTCACCGCGCCGGAACCCCGCACCGTCGTCATGCGCATCACCGACGGTGAGGGCGCCGGATCCGTCGTGGAGAGCCACGCGACGCCGCTCGGCCCGGACGGGAGCGGCCGACCGCGCACCGCCGTCGTCGAGGCGGTGCTGGCCACCTCGGACCGGCCGGGCTTCCCCGTGGCCCGCCGCCTGGCACCGGCCCTGCGCCCGCTGATGCGCGCCGCCGCCGGCCGTCTGTGGCGCGACGACCTCGCCTACGCCGAACGCCGCAGGCACCTGCGCGACCGCGGCCGGTTCCCCGGCTGACCGGAGAGGACAGCATGCAGACCTTCCTGCCCCACCCCGGCTTCCGCGAGTCGGCGCTGACCCTGGACCGCCGTCGGCTGGGCAAACAGCGGGTCGAGGCGCTCCAGGTGCTGCGCGGCCTGACCGTGCCCGGCTACGGCTGGCGCCGGCATCCGGCGGTGCGGATGTGGACGGGCTACGAGGAGGCACTCGTCCGGTACGGCCTGGAGGTCTGCCGGGTCTGGCGCGAGCAGGGTCACCAGGACAGCTGTGCCGCGTCACTCGTCTCCGGACTCGCCGTGTGCCGTCCGGGTGAGCCGGTGCGGGACCAGCCGGAGCTGGCGCACGCCGGGGAACTGCCGCCCTGGCTCGGGAACGACGCCTTCCACCGCAGCCACCGGTCGGCGCTGGTGCGCAAGGAGCGGGAGGTGTACGCCGAACTGTTCCCCGGAGTCCCGGACGACCTGCCCTACGTGTGGCCGGCCTCGGACCGGGAGAACGGAGAGGGGGGAAGCGGCAGCACTTCCTAGTCCGGGACGGTCAGGCCTGCTGCGCGCCCGCGAGTTCCTTCAGGTCGACCGTCTGGTCGGACGGTGGCTGCTCGGCCCTCACCGGCTCGCCGTACTCGCTGAACGTGACGCTGCCGGGGTTCTTGCCGCCCTTGGACGTGGACTTCAGGATGTACGGCTCGCCCTCCGTGGCGACGTACAAGGTGAGCGTCTCGCCGCCCGTGGCCTCCTTGGTCAGCTTCACGGCAGCCTCGCCGTTCACCTCCGTCGTGGAGCCGCGCTTCATGCCCTGGCGCTCGGACTTGTCCTCGTCCATGGCGGCGATGAAGCCCTGCTTGTCGCAGACACCGGCGGTCGTGGCGTCGTTCGCCGGCATCCTCACCCACTTGTCCCGCAGCTTCGGCACCATTTTCTGCGCCGCGTCGGGCTGCTGCTTCAGGGCGCTGCGCCAGTACTGCTCGTCGCCGCGCAGGTAGAGGGTCGCGTCGGTGTGCCGCACGTCCGCCTCGGCCTCGCCGGTACCGATGGTGCCCTGGCAGTTCTTCTCCTGGTCGACCGAGACGTCGATGGTGACGGTGCCGCCGTCCTCCAGACGGGTGTCACCCTTCACGTGCATGGACTCCGCCTGTCGGGTGGCCTCGACGGCCTTCGCGGCGATGTCGTCGGCGCTCTGCCCCTCGAACGGCTTGCCGTCGTCGCCGGTGCCGGCACCGGAATCGCCGCCGCAGCCGGCCAGCAGGGCGACCGACACGCTCGCGGTCGCCACAGCGGTTGCCACTTTGCTGATGCGCACTGGAAGTCCTTTCCCATGTCGTTCCATGGCCGTCGGATCCGTCAAATCCGTTGGTTTCCCGATGTGTTGGCACCGGGAGGTTCCGACTACCCCGATTCCCCCGACATGCACGTGAGGGAGAAGCCGTGACGCCCGTGTGAAGGCCGTCACCGCCGATTGGTCCCCGACGGCGCCCGCGAAGTGGACCCCGTGACGGGCCGTCGTGCTTTCTACTGTCGTGGGCATGAACGCCACCACCACGCGCGGAGCCTTGTTCGCCGCGCTCGCCTGTGTCCTTGTCGGAGGCTCCTTCACCGCCAACAGCCTGCTGGGCGACTACCCGTACGCGGGTGGCCAGTTCCTGCGCTACGGGCTGGCCTTCCTGCTGCTCGTCCCACTCGCCGGCCCCGGCGCGACGACCCGGCTGCGCGCGCTCGGTGCCGCCCGGTGGTTGCGCCTCGCGGTCCTCGCGGCTGTCGGTATGGTCGGCTTCAACCTGGCCGTCCTCGCCGCGGAACGCACGGCCGAACCGGCGGTCCCCGGCGTCTTCGTGGGCTGTGCTCCCGTGGTGGTCGCGGTCCTCGTCCCCCTCCTGGAGGGACGCCGGCCGCAACGCGTCGTGCTGTACGGGTCGTTGTTCGTGGCCGTGGGCGCCTTCACGGTCCAGGGCTGGGGACGCACCGACGGCGCGGGTATCGCCTTCTCCGTGTGCGCCCTGATCGGCGAGGTCGGTTTCGCCGTTCTCGCCGTGCCCGTACTGCGCCCCCTGGGGCCCTGGCTGCTGTCCACGGTGGTCTGCGGGATCGCGGCGGCCGAGTCCGCGTTGATCGGCGTACTGGCCGACGGCGACGGGTGGTTGCCGAGGCCGGACGCGGTCGAGATCGGCGCGCTGCTGTGGCAGGCGGTGGTGGTCACCGTCGTCGGGTTCGTCTGCTGGTACATGGGCATGCAGCGGATCGGGGCCGAGCGCGCCACCCTGTTCTCCGGTCTGATCCCGGTCGCCGCCGCCTGTACGGCCCCGCTCGTCGGCGCCGGCTCCTACGGCGCCGCGCAGGCCGTGGGCAGCGCCCTGGTCTGCGCCGGGGTCGCCGTGGGGTCGGGAGCCGTGTCGGTGTGGTTCGCGCGCCGGGGCCGCGCGCCCGGGGGGACGCGTCAGCGGGTCCCGGAGCGATCCTTGGAGAAGCTGTAGAGGTCCTTCGATGTGGTGATGAGCTCCGCCTGCTCCTGCCGGGAGCCGACCATGGGCTGTGAACCGTGCAGCGGCACCTGGGAGCTCTCCGGCAGGAACCGCACGGTCACCAGGCCGATGACCCCGGCCACCATCAGGTAGTAGGCGGGCATCATGGCGTCGCCGGTGACGCTCACCAGCGCCTCGGTGAGCAGCGGCGTGGTGCCGCCGAAGGCCGCGACGGCGAAGTTGAAGCCGATGCCCATGGCCGCGTAGCGCACCGCGGTCGGGAACAGCGCGGGCAGGGTGGCGGCACTCGGCGCGGCGAAGCAGGCCAGCAGGGTGGCGAGGAGCAGGATCCCGGCGACCGGCGCCCAGGTGCCGTCCGCCTTCAGCAGCAGGAAGGCAGGCACGGCGAGGACGATCATCGCGATGGCGCCGACGGCGTACAGCGGGCGGCGGCCGACGTGGTCGCTGAGCCGTCCGAGGAAGGTGATCAGCAGCACGATCCACACCATGCCGATCAGCACCAGCACGTCGGCGAAGCCGCTGGAGCGGCCGAGGGTCTCCGTCTGGTAGGTGGGCAGATAGCCGGTGACCATGTAGTTGGTGACGTTGTAGAGCAGCACCAGGCCCATGCAGATCAGCAGCGGACGCCAGTGCTTTCGGATGATGGTCTTGAACTCACTGCCCGCCGACTCCTGGGCGAGGCTCTTCTCGTGCTCGTCGAGCTGCTGCTGGAAGGCGGGGGACTCCTCCAGCTTGAGTCGCATGTACAGGCCGATGAGGCCCAGCGGGCCGGCGATCAGGAACGGGACGCGCCAGCCCCAGTCGAGCATCTGGCCGTCGGTCAGCGCCAGGTTCAGCACGGTGACCAGCGCCGAGCCGAGCGCGTAGCCGACGAAGGTGCCGAAGTCGAGCCAACTGGAGAGGAACCCGCGCCGCCGGTCGGGTGAGTACTCGGCGACGAAGGTGGTGGCGCCGCCGTACTCGCCGCCGGTGGAGAAGCCCTGGAGCATGCGGGCGAGCAGCAGCAGGATCGGGGCGGCGATGCCGATGCTGGCGTAGCTCGGGATGAGGCCGATGGAGAAGGTGCCGATCGCCATCAGGATCATGGTGGTGGCGAGCACCTTCTGCCGGCCGACGCGGTCCCCGAGCGGGCCGAAGACGAGGCCGCCGAGCGGGCGTACGACGAAGGCCGCGGCGAAGGTGGCGAAGGAGGAGATGACCTGGGCGGTCGGGGAGGCACCGGGGAAGAACACCTTGCCGAGGGTGGCGGCCAGGTAGCTGTAGACGCCGAAGTCGAACCACTCCATGCAGTTGCCGAGCGCCGAGGCCCCGACCGCGCGCTTGAGGAGCGGTCCCTCGACGATCTGGACATCGTCCTCGCCGAAGGCGCGCTTGTTGCGGCGGAGCCGGCGGGTCAGTTCCTCGCGCACCTGCTGCGGCAGGCGCGCGACCGTACTCGGCATCTTCACCCGGCCCAGGGGGCCGGATCCGCCGTCAGGTTTCGCGTTCACCGCGCCGCCGCCTTTCTGTTGCCGCACCACGATTCCCCTGAGCGAATTCTGTGCCGCAATGATCGTCCGGCGCATGCCGGAGCCGCTGCCCGGGGCCACGCGGGTGACACACAGGGGCCCTCGGCGGACGTCCGCCGAGGGCCTCGCGCCCGCGCCCGTGTACGGCTCAGGGCTGTACGGGCATGGTGCGGCAGTTGGGTGCAGTTCCGGCCCGGTGCGCCTATCGGCGGCTCCGTACCAGCAGGTACAGGAAGTATGGCGTACCGATGACCGCCGTCATCAGCCCCGCGCCGAGCTGGGCCGGAGCGATCACCGTGCGGCCGATCAGGTCGGCCGTGCACACGAGCGTGGCACCGAGGAGGATCGCGACCGGCACGACCCGTACGTGCCGCCGGCCCACGAGAGCGCGGGCCGCGTGCGGGGCGACGAGCCCCACGAAGGCGATGGTGCCCGCACAGGCCACGGCCGCCGCGCTGAGCACGACGCTCAGCACCAGGAACCCGAGGCGTCCCCGAGCCACCCGCAGGCCGAGCAGCCGCGGCGTGTCCTCGTCCAGCGAGACCAGGTCCAGCTCGGTGCGCCGGGCGACGGATACACCGACACCGACGACCAGCGCCAGCGCGACCGGCACCACGTCCGGCATGGTCCGCCCGTAGGTGGAACCCGACAGCCAGGTCAGCGCCTTCGTCGCGTTGAACGGGTCGGTGAGCACGATCAGCAGGCTGATCAGCGCCGTCGCCGCGGAGGCGACGCCGATGCCGACCAGGACCAGCCGGTTCTGCTGGAAGCCGCCCCGGGCGGCCAGCCCGAAGACGAGCACCGCGGTGACCGCGGAGCCGGCGAACGCCGCTGTGGCGATCCCCCAGGTTCCGGCGGCCGGCACGGTGGTCACCAGCAGTACGGCGCCCAGTGCGCCACCGCCCGAGACGCCCAGGACGGCGGGCTCCGCGAGCGGGTTGCGGGTCACGGCCTGCACCAGGGTGCCGGACAGGGCGAGCGCCGCGCCCGCGCAGAGCGCGGCCAGCACCCGGGGCACCCGTGCGTCCAGGACGAAGGAGACGGTCCGTCCGGCCCGCCCCTGCGCCCAGTTGACGACGTCGCCGAGCAGCAGCTTGCTGTCGCCCACCAGCACGGCGGCGATCACCAGGCCGACCAGGACGGCGACCAGGACGGTCACGGTGGCCAGGAACACCGTCCGGCTCGGGATGCGCAGCCGGTCCGGCGCGCCGGCTCCGGCCGTGTCCTTCAGCCGCAGCGCCATCACGACCAGGAACACGGCGCCGACCAGGCTGGTGACGACACCCGTGGGCACGGCCACCGACAGGTCGTCGGCGACGAACGTCCGCAGCAGCACGTCCGAAGCCAGGACGAGGGCAGCGCCGATGAGCGCGGCCGCCGGCATGGAGGCACGGGAGCGGGCGAAGCCGCGGAAGCGGCGGGCCAGCGGGCGGACGAGGGCGGGCGCGCACAGGCCGACGAAGCCGATCGGCCCGGCGAGTGTGACCGCGGCGGCGGACAGCAGCGCGGCCAGGACGACGACCGTGACCCGGGTGGCCCGGACCGGGACGCCCAGCCCGCGTGCGGCGTCGTCGCCGAGCGCGAGGGCGTCCACTCGGTGGGCCGTCAGCAGCAGCCCGGCCAGCCCGACGACGGCGACGGGCAGCATCTGCAGGACGCCGTCGAAGCCGTTCTGGGCGATGCTGCCCTGGTTCCACTGGTAGAGGCCGCCCGTCTGCTCGGGGAAGAGCAGGAGCAGCCCCTCCGTCATGGAGCTCAGCCCCAGCATCAGCGCGGTGCCGGCGAGCACCAGTCGTACGGTGCCCGTGCCCAGGCCGGACAGGCCGAGCACGACGGCCGCCGCCGCCAGGCCGCCGGCGAAGGCGACACCGGAGGAGGCGATCATCGGCAGCGACACGCCGGTGACCACGGTCAGTCCGAGCGCCAGGTAGGAACCCGCGTTCACCGCCAGGGTGTCGGGGGAGGCGAGCACGTTGCGGCTGACCGCCTGGAGAGCGGCACCGGCCATGCCCAGCGCGGCGCCGACCAGGAGGCCGGCGGTCATCCGGGGCAGCCGGGACGCGATCACGACGGACGCGTCGTCGGCGTCGGCCTGCCCGGTCAGGGCCTTGAACACCTCGGACGGACCGACGGCGGCGGTGCCCTGGGCGATGTCCACCACGGCCAGGACGGCGACGAGCAGGACGAGCCCGGCCGTCACCGCGGCCGCGCCCGACCGGGACGTGGGTGCCGTCGACGGACGGGCGGCGGGTTCGGTTGCGGTGACGGCCATGGCCCCGCTACTTCGTCAGCGCGCCGACGACGGCGTCGATGTACGCCTCCATCGACCCGGGACCACCGAACATCCAGATGCCGTCGTCCAGCCGGTGCACGTCGCCGGCCTTCACGAACGGTAGGGACTTCCACACCGAGTTCTTCGCCAGCGCGCCGGTGAAGGGGGTGGCGGCCGGGTCCTCGTCGTTGCCGATGTAGGCGAAGTGGGTGTCCTTCGGCAGCGCGGTCAGCCCCTCGACGTCGGTGGAGCCCAGACCGTAGGCCTCGTCGCCCTTCACCTTCCAGACGTTCTTCAGACCGATCGCCTCGTTGACCTCACCGATCAGCGAGGTCGCGGTGTAGGGGCGGACGGAGACCTGGTTGGAGGTCACGTAGCCGTCGGCGAAGGCGATCCCCTTGCCGGCCATCCCGGCGTCGGTCAGGGCCTTCTTGCCCTCGGCGACCTTCGCCTCGAAGTCCGTGCGGATCGTCTTCGCCCGGTCCGTGGTGCCGGTGGCCTTGGCGATGAGGTCGACGTTGTCGAGCATCTGCCCGATCTGGTCGGTGCCGTCGGCGGACTTCAGCTCCAGCACCGGGGCGACCTCGCGCAGCTGCTTCACCGCGGCGGGCGGCAGGTCCGTGGTGGCGACGACGAGGTCGGGCGCGAGGGAGGCGACGGTGTCCATGCTCGGCTCGCCGCGCGTGCCGATGTCCTTGGGGTCGTTCTTCAGCGGGACCGAGGTGTCCCACGTCTTGTAGCCCTTGACCTCCGCGACGCCGACCGGGTCGACACCCAGCGAGACGAGGCTCTCGACGGCGTTCCACTCGGTGGCGACGACCTTGGTGGCCGGGCCGTCGAGCTTCACCTCGGTGCCCTTGCCGTCCTTGAGGGTGATGGCTTGTGAGGCCGCCTTCTTCTCGGACTTGTCGGCGGCGGGCTCGGTGGTGCCGCAGGCGGCAAGGGTGAGCGCCGCGGCGGTGGTGGTGGCCGCGGTGAGCAGGAGGCGTCTCATGAGGTGGTGCCGAGCCTTTCGGTCCGTATGTGGTGGCGGCCGATCGGGCGGGTGCGCAGCCGGCCGGTCAGGGGGTCGGTGTCGACGTCGATCCGGATGCCGTAGACGGCACTCAGGCGTTGTGGTGTCAGTACGTCCTCGGGCAGGCCGTCGGCGGCGATCCGGCCCGCTTCGAGCAGCGTGATCCGGTCGGCGACGGCCGCCGCCTGGTCGAGGTCGTGCAGGACGACACCGACGGCGATCCCGTGGTCGTCCGCCAGGTCGCGGATGAGGTCGAGGAGTTCGACCTGGTAGCGCAGGTCGAGGTAGGTGGTCGGTTCGTCCAGCAGCAGTACGCCGGTCTCCTGGGCGAGGCAGCTCGCGAGCCACACCCGCTGCAACTGCCCGCCGGACAGGTGGTCGGCGCCGCGGTCGGCGAGGCCGTCGACGCCGGTGAGCGCGAGCGCCCGGTCGACGGCGGCCGGGCCGTCCGGATCCGGCCGCCCCCAGCGGCCCCGGTACGGATAGCGGCCGAACTCGACGACGTCCCGCACGGTCAGCCCGCCGGGCGTCGGGCGCCCCTGCGTCAGCAGGGCGACGTACCGCGAGAACTCACGGGACGTCAGTGCCAGACCGTCGGTGCCGCCGTCGATCGTGAGCGTGGCACTACGGGCACGCTGCAGCCTGGCGACGGTCCGCAGCAGCGTCGACTTCCCGCTGCCGTTCGGACCCACCAGGACGGTCACTTCACCGGGCCTGAGCCTGACCGCGGCGCCGTGCACGACATCGACACCGTCGTACGACACGGTCACACCCGTCGCCGACAGCTCATGACCGCGCAGGCGCGGCGTACCGGCTGCGTCTTCACCGCATCTCACGTGGGGAAGGTTAGCCTAACCTAAAAAGTGCTGGTAGAGGCGGGGCTCACACGAGACCGGCGGCCACCGCCCCGACTCCGCCGGCCCGGAGTGGCAGATGCTCTCAACCCACCTGCTGCGACTGGGATTTCCACAAACCCGCCCGGTTCAGCGACTGCGGGCAGTGAAGATAGATCTCGTCGACCTCCAGCAGCAGCGCCAGGTCCGGACGGCGGCCGTCCCGGGCCATCGCGTCGAAGAAGGGCGCGTCGGTGAGGAGGCGGGCCCGGCCGTTGATCCGCAGTACCTCCTTGCCCCCGGGAATCAGGTGGAGCAGTCCGGCGTGAGGATTGTCCAGGATGTTGTGGAAGCTGTCCCCCCGCCGGTTTCCCGGCCGGTCCGGCAGGGCGAGGGTGCCGGAGTCGAGGACGTGGGTGAAGCCCGGGGTGTCACCACGTGGCGAGACGTCGCAGTTGCCCCGCGCGTCGGAGGTGGCCAGCAGGCAGAAGGAGGAGCGGGCCAGTATGTCCCGGTCCTCGTCCGTGAGCCGCCCGTGAACCTTGTCTATGACGATGGGCCAGGGCTCGCCCAGCAGTTCGCGCAGTTGCGCGCGCGAGCCGAGCTCGACCCAGCCCTCGTCGGTGACGGCGTCCGGCCGGTCTCCGGTCGCGTCGATCGTGTGCGGCAAGGCCGGCTCCCCAGGTAAGTGTTTGTCGGAAGCGTGGGCTTCCGGCAGATGGTTGTACCTGGCACATTATC
>NZ_BAABCQ010000017.1:0-70895 GCF_039539045.1 Streptomyces marokkonensis | reverse complement strand
TGTTGTCCACATGGCCGACGACGACCGCGGTGCCCTTTTCGCCGGGGGAGACCGCGCCGGTGAACCAGCCGGCCAGATTCGGGTCCTCGGGCGGCGGCGCGTCGACCCAGCCCTCCGCGTCGAGACCGACCGGCATGACCGGCGCGTCGACCTGGATGGCGGGGACGGAGACCCGGTCGGGTACCGCGTACGGCAGTGGCGCGAGGCCCGTGGTGGTGGCGCGGTCGCCACCGGCGGCGCGGGTGTCCGAGGCGGCGGCCGACGCCGGCTGCGGCGGGCCCACCTCGAACTCCCCCGAACCGTTGCGGATGAGCGCGAGCCCGGTCAGCAGAACAAGCGCTATCACGCCCCAGGGAGCGCGCTTCCTGGACCGCTCCTCCTCTTCGGCCAACTCGGACGCATACATTCGCCATCCCCTCTCGACCCGGCCGTCGCCGTGTCTTCCGCGCATACGAGCACGCTATGCGCCACCCGTCCGACCGGCGACGGGGCGGCGGCGAACGGGTGGCACGGACGCCCTGCCGTGAGCCATCCGGGATTTCCCCGGCAGGAAACTTCTGACGGTCCGTGACCTGCGGCGATATCCACGAGCGCGGTACCGGTCCGGCACGCCCCTCACCAGGACGGACCATTCCCGGGCCATCCCCGAAATGCGGCTCCGCGCGGGGCAACTGAGGGTCTTTCTGGGAGACGCTTTCTCGCCGATCGACCGGGGACGGGACCCGGGGCGTCTTCCGCGGAGGATCACATGCGCAACACTCGTGCCCTCGCGGCAGCCGGCGCCGCGGTCGCTGTCCTCGGACTGGCCGCCCCCGCGGCCACCGCCGGCGGCGACCACAACCAGCCGTCCAACATCGTCGCCCTGCCCAGCGTGATCGCCCGCGGCGGCCAGATGACCGTCACGGTCGACGGCTGTCCGCAGGGCGGCACGATGACCTCGGACGCGTTCCGGACGACGCACCTGACCCCGGTCAAGGGGGCCAACGAGACGTCCAAGGGCACCGCCACCATCAAGGAGGACGCCCGGCCCGGTTCCTACGACATCACCGTCAACTGCTCGGGCAGGCGCCTGACGCGTCCGGCCGCCTTCACCGTGATCGGTGGCGTCCGTGGCGGCGTCGGTGGCAGCAGCTCCAGCGGGGCCACCCCGACCGACATCGCGATCGGCGGCGGGCTCGTCGTCGCCGCCGTCGCCGGTGGCGGCCTGTTCTGGCTGCGCCGCCGGGCCGAGCGGCGGATCTGACCCGTTCCCGTCCGACACCGTACGGGCTCCGCCTTCGGGGGGCGGGCCCGTCCGGCCCTCTTCCCGTCATGCGCCGGCGTCGCACGGTCGGATCGCGCGGCACGCACCGGCAGGGCTCCGCTCCGGACCCGTCGCGGGTCCGGAGCGGAGCCCTGCCGGTGCGTCCGGGGGCGGTGCGTCCGGGGCGGGAGCTCAGGCGGCGTCCTCGCCGGAGCGGCGGCGCGAGAGGTGGTACGCCGCTCCGACCGAGCCCGCGATGAGCGCGAGGCCGAGCCCGATCTCCTTCACGTCGAACCCGGCGACGCTGCCGCCCTCGCCCGCGTGTACGCCCTTGTCGGGGTGGTGGGGTTCGGGACTCGGACGGTGGGAGCCACCGCCCGCGATGGTCAGTTTCACGGTGCCGGTCCTCCCGTCACAGGCGAACCTCACCCGATGGACCGACCCGCGTGTGGCGTCCCGGTCGACCCGCGTCGTCGCCGACGACTTGTGCCGCGGGATGGTGACCGTGTCGAACACCGGCGACGAGACCGTGACGCGTCCCTGGCAGCCGTCGGCGCCGCGGCCCACACCCAGGGTGACCTCGCCGCCCGGCGAGACGGTGGCCGGGTGGACGAGGAAGCCGAACGTCGAGCCCGAGCCGGTGGCCGCCCCGGCCGGTACGCAGGCGGAGAGGGCGGCGACGCCCAGCAGTGCGACCGAGGCGACGGGTATCGCGCGCATGGTGAATCCTCCGGGTCCCCGAGGAGCGGCGACGGACCTGTTCCGCTCGCGCCAGAAAAGCACCTCGATGCCCGAAACGCTAGAAAATCGCGCACGCCGGCGCGATCGCAGTAGCGCGAATGGGGCACGTCTGTGGGCCGCTCAGGGGACGGTCACGGTGTGTCGCGCACCCCCGGCGTGCCGCTGGTGCCGATACCGGACCGGACCGGACCAAGACCGGACCGGTCCGGGGGACCGCCGAGGGACGCACGAGCGGGTGTCTCAGCCCTCCACCCCCGGGAAGAGACTCAGGAACGGATCCGTCGACGCCGCCACACCGCGACTGAACGGTGCGTCGAAGTCCCAGATCAGGAAGAGCAGGAAGGCGATCAGCGCCGAGAACAGTCCGGCCAGGACCATTTCGCGTGTCGTGCGCCTGATCTGCAGGGCGAAGATCATCCCGACGGTGATGACGCCCCCCGCGACGAGTCCGAACCACACCACGCCCGGCATGGTTGCCCCGGTCGACTCCGACCGGGCGATGCGGGCCTGGTCCGCCGCGGTCACCTGGTCGACGAGCGGCTGGTAGGCCTGGGCCTCGAAGTCCGACCTCGGCTCGTAGTCGGTGACGTCCGCACGGACGCGGTCGAGGAGCTCGGTGCCGCGTTCGGTCACCTCGCCGCGGTCGGCCATGACCTTCCACTCGGTGGTGACGACGTGTCCGACATAGGCGTTGACATCCTCCCGGATGCGGTCACGGACATCGGTCGGATAGACCCGGACGCGTTCCGAGATCTCGTGCAGCGCGACCGCCTCCGCCTGGACGTGGTCCTGCGCGGCACTGCGTGCCTCCCAGACACCGGCGATGGCCAGGCCCAGGACGATGGCGTACACCACGCCGATCCACATCGTCATGTACTCGATGACGTCCGGGGTCTCGGTGATGTCCTCGTCGTCGGACGCCCTGCGGTGCCGCACGAGGGTGATGATGACGACCACGGCGCAGGCGGCCAGCATCGCGAGGGTGAGAACAAGCCATTCCGGCAAGAGGGGCTCCAGAGGATCAGCGCGCACGGAGCGCGGCGACGGCGACCACCGCGGGCACCGTGATGAGCAGGACGAAGACGAGCGGCGACGTGGCCCCGCGCGAGGGCCGCTGCTGTTGCCGGGCGGCGCGGTAGCGCGGGTAGTGCACCGGGCTGAGCGACGGCCGGGGTGTGGGCGTGGCCGACGGGGCGGGCGCGGGAGCCGCGGGACGGACCGGCGCCGGGGTTGGGCTGGGTGTCGGTGTCGGTGTCGGCGTGGGCCGGGCCGGTGCCGGCCGTGGGGCGGGCGGAGGTGGAGGCTCGGGTCTCGGGGCGGGCGGCACCGGTGGCTCGGGCGCCGGGGCGGGGGGTGGCGGGGGAGTGGGCTTCGGAGGCGGAGGCGGGGGCTTGGGGGGCGGGGCGGTAGGCGGCGTCGGTGAGGGCTCGGGGCACGGCGGGAAGGTGGGCCAGGAGTCGCTCCCGGCGACCGCCACCGCGTCGGTGCCTTTCGGTCCGGTCGACACATACGCACAGGCATCGGCCTGCGCCGTGCCGATCGGCGCGCCGACGAGCGTGAATGTCAGCGTCACGAGGGCCAACACCCGTCCGGCCAAGGCGGATCGGGTCGGTTCGGGTCCATGCACGACGCAGATCATCGAGCCTGCCGCACCACATCACGCCCGATTACCGGACGATTACCCCGAAGGAGGGACATGGGTCGACCGGCGGTTTGACCAGCGCGCACGCACCCGTGCCCCGGCTCGCACTCGCGTACGAGCGGGCGCACCGGGTGGCGGCGGGCGCGGCGGGCGCCGGAAGAAATCCGTGCCCCGTTGAGCACAACCCGCCTCTCCGTGCGTACCCAGTGGCGTGCGGCGGCGCAGCGGCGCCGTCCCGACACCTCCATGACGATCGGGGACTGACGATGAAGACCTCCTGGCGGAGCGTTTCACTCGTGGCGAGCGCCGCGATGGTGCTGGCGCTGACGACGGCGTGCGGCCAGGACGGCGGCAGCGCCACCGGCAGCCAGAACGTGGGCGCCACGGCCGTGCCCGGCGCCGTCGGTGACATCGCCACCGGCGCCGGACTCGGCACCGGCGCGGACGGCACGCAGGAGCCGGCGAGCCCGCCGGAGCCCGCCGGCAAGCTGTCCGTCTCCACCAACGCCGAGATCGGCGAGTTGGTGACCGACGGAACGGGCCGCACCCTCTACCGCTTCGACGCGGACACCGCCGAGCCGCCCAGGGCGACGTGCGAGAACGACTGCGCCACCGCCTGGCCTCCCGTGGCCGCCGCCGATGCCCTCGCCGGCGAGGGCATCGACGGGGAACTGCTCGGCGAGGTCGCCCGGCCCGACGGCAGCAAGCAGCTGACCATCGGCGGCTGGCCGGCGTACCGCTACGCCAAGGACACCGCGGCCGGTGACGTCAAGGGCCAGGGCGTCGGGGGCAAGTGGTACGCGCTGGCCGCGGACGGCAGGAAGGCGGAGGCGAAGGAGGCGGCCGGACTGTCCACCCGCGACGATCCGAAGCTCGGCGAGATCGTCGTCGACAAGAACGGCATGACGGTCTACCGTTTCATGAAGGACGAGGCCTGGCCGGAGCCGGTGTCGGCGTGCACCGGCGCCTGTCTGGAGAAATGGCCGGTGGTGGAGCCGGTGGAGCCCGATGACACCGAGGGCGTCGTGAAGAAGGACCTGATGACCTTCACCCGGCCCGACGGCGCCGAGCAGCAGACGGTCGATTGTCGGCCGATCTACACCTTCGCCGGTGACAAGAAGGCCGGCGACACCAACGGTCAGGGCGTCGGCGGCACCTGGTACGCCGTCTCGCCCGACGGAAAGCCGGTCGGCGCGCCGAAGAAGTAGCGACCTCCCACCCGCAGATCTTCAGCGCGCGACCAGCGGGCCGTCCCCTTCGCACCCAGGCGGAGGGGACGGCCCTGTTCGCGCCCTTTGGTATGCCTTGGCGCACGGCACGTGCCCCGGGCAGTGACCGGGAACGGACGGTCAATTTCCGTTTGGACTCGCCCGTTTGGCGGGTGATCAGTAGCCTCAGCTCGAACACCGGATCGCCTATGCCCTTGGAGAGCTAGATGGAGCGTCCCGCCTGGGCCCCCCGCAGCATCGACGTCTCGGTGCCCAGCGTGTCCCGGATCTACGACTTCTACCTGGGCGGTTCGCACAACTTCGAGGTCGACCGGGAAGCGGCCCGCAAGGCCATGGAGTTCATGCCGGGGCTCCCCAAGATCATGCAGGCCAACCGGGCGTTCATGCGCCGCGCCGTGCGTTTCGCGGCCGGCGAGGGCATCGACCAGTTCCTCGACATCGGCTCCGGCATCCCCACCTTCGGCAGCGTCCACGAGGTAGCCGGTCGCAGCCGCCCCGGCTCCCGCGTCGTCTACGTCGACCACGATCCGGTGGCGGTCGCGCACAGCGAGGCCGTCCTGGCGGGCCACGACGACGCGGACGTCGTGGCCGCCGACCTGCTGAAACCGAGGGAGATCCTCTCCAGCCCCCAGGTGGAGCGGCTGATCGACCTGAATCGGCCGGTGGCCCTGCTGTTGGTTGCCATACTGCACTTCGTGGAAGACGCGGACGACCCGTACACGGCGGTGGCCGAGCTGAGCGAAGCGCTCGCGCCCGGCAGCCTGCTCGTCCTCACGCACGCCTCGTACGAGGGAGTCCCACTGCCCGCAGAGCGGGCCACAGGCGCGGTGGACGTGTACAAGGACATCCGCAACCCGCTGATCATGCGTTCGCGTGAGGAGATCGCGCGGTTCTTCGAGGGGTACGACATGGTGGAGCCCGGACTGGTTCCGATGCCGAACTGGTGGCCCGAAGAGGCGCCGGAGGAAGCGGACCCGTACGCGTTCTCGGGGTTCGCCGGCGTGGGGCGTACGGCGTGAGCGCGGAGCCGGACGGGCCGGAGGACAGACTGCGCCGGTTCGCGACGATCTGGAGCCGGGCGGTGTTCCCGGTGACCTCCACGTCGTCGACCCGGCCCGAGTTCGAGCAGCGACTGCTGCCGCTGGCCCGCCGGCTGAGCGAGGTGCTGCGGGCACGGAGCTTCGACGCGCGGGAGGCCAGGGCCGTCGGCGCGGCGCTCGTCGACTCGCACTGCACCGACCCCGAGGCGCTCGCCCGGACGCTGGACTGCGTCGACGCCTACCTCGTCCTCTACTGCGGCGAGGGCGGTGACCCGGAGGACCTGCGGGCCCGCTCGGCGCGGCTCCAGCACGCGATGGCGGCCGGGTTCGCCGCGGCACTGCGCGCCCGGACGCTGGCCGAACAGGAGGCCATCGCGCAGGCCGCGCTGAAGGCACAGGGCGTGGTGGCCGAGGCCCTGCACGCCAGCGAGGCCCGCTTCCGGGCGGTCTTCGAGGGCGCCGCCATAGGCATCGGCATCGCCGACCTGGAGGGCAACGTGCTCCAGGTCAACGAGGCGCTCATGCGAATGTTCGGCATCGCCGGCCCGACGCTGGGCGGCCGCAGGGCGTCGGAGTGGACGCATCCCGACGACGCGCCGCAGACCTGGCGGCTCTACGACGAGCTGGTGCGCGGCGAGCGGGAGCACTACCACGTGGAGAAGGCCTTCTACCGGCCCGACGGAACGGTCCTGTGGACCAACCTCACCGTCTCCCTGCTGCGGGACGCCGACGGCGTCCCGCAGTACCAGCTCGCGCTGATGGAGGACACCACCGAGCGCCGGCTGCTCAATCTGCGACTGCGCTACGAGGCCACGCACGACGCGCTCACCGGCCTGCCCAACCGCAGCTTCTTCTTCGAACGCCTGGAGAAGGCCCTGAACGCGGGGCCCGGCCGGCGCTTCGGCCTGTGCTACCTCGACCTCGACGGCTTCAAGACCGTCAACGACAGCCTCGGCCACGCGGCCGGCGACCGGCTGCTCGTGGAGGTCGCCGACCGCCTGCAGGCCTGCGCCACCGCGCCCGGCGAGATGGTCGCCCGCCTGGGCGGCGACGAGTTCGTCGCGCTGACCAGCGGCCCCGACACCCGGCACGAGGCCGAGGAGCTGGCCGGGCGCATCATGAACGCGCTGCTCGCCCCGATCAGCATCGACGGCCGCGAACTGACCGTGCGCGGCAGCATCGGCATCGTCGAGGGATCGGCGGGCGAGCGCAGCCCGGCGGAGGTGCTGCGCAGCGCCGACATCACCATGTACCGGGCCAAGTCGGCGGGCGGCAACCGCTTCGAGCTGGCCGACCCGGAGGCCGACGCACGGGTGATCACCCGGCACGGCCTGACCACCGCGCTGCCCGCGGCCCTGGAGCGGGGTGAGTTCTTCATCGAGTACCAGCCGTTGGTGCACCTCGGTGACGGCACCGTGCGTGGCGCCGAGGCCCTGGTGCGCTGGCTGCACCCGCAGCACGGGGTGCTCGGTCCCGACCGGTTCATCCCGCTCGCCGAGCACACGGGCCTGATCGTGCCGCTGGGCCGCTGGGTGATGGAGCAGTCGGTGCGGCAGGCCCGCGCCTGGCGGGAGCGGTACGGCGAGACGACCGCCGTGGGCCCGCTGCGGATCAACGTCAACCTCTCGCCCTGCCAGCTCACCCATCCCGGCCTGGTCCAGGACACCGTCGACATCCTGGAGCGGACCGGCGTCGCGCCCGACGCGCTGTGCCTGGAGGTGACGGAGTCGGCACTCATCGGCGCCGACGACGACCTGCTGAAGCCGCTGCGCCGGCTCGCCGAGATGGGCGTCGACATCGCCCTGGACGACTTCGGTACCGGCTACTCCAACCTCGCCAACCTGCGCCGGCTGCCGGTGAGCGTCCTCAAGCTGGACCGTTCCTTCACCCAGAGCATGCAGCAGTTCCCGGCGGATCCCGTCGACCTCAAGATCGTCGAGGGCATCGTCGCCCTGGCCCACAGCCTGGACCTCGCGGTCACCGTGGAGGGCGTGGAGACCGGCGCCCAGGCCGAGCAGCTGCGCATACTCGGCTGCGACACGGCCCAGGGCTGGTACTACGCCCGCCCGGGCCCACCGGAGCGACTGCACGACCTGACGCTGGTGGACGCGGCGGGCCTTTAGGGACGCGGGGCTGTTCCCATGTGCGGCTCCGCCGCGTGGGCGCGACCGGCCACGACGAGCCCGCAGCCCTGGACGGTGCTGAGCGCAATGGTGCTGCCGGGCACCTTCCCCGCGCTCACCTTTCCAGCAGCATCCGCTGCAACTCCCGAGCCGCCCGAGGTGGAGCCACATCGCTGCGATGGGCGAGCGCGATCGTCCGGTTCAACCCCGGCCGCGCCAACGGTGTGACCCGTAGCCCGCGCCCCGACCGCGCCGCCACCATCCGCGGCACCACGGCCATCCCCAGTCCCGCCCGTACGAACCCCAGCACGGCGTCCATCTCCCCGCCCTCGACCGCGAAGTCCGGCTCGAACCCCTCGGCACGGCACGCGGCCACGGTCAGTTCCCGCAGGTCGTACCCGTGCCGGAACATCACCAGGCGCTCGCCCTCCAGGTCGGCGATGCGGACCGCGCGCCGTCCGCCGCCCGGCCGGGGCGACTCCGGGGACGACACCACCACCAGGTCCTCCCGCAACAGCTCCACCGTGGTCAGCGCCGGCGACGCGGTGGGCAGTGGGAGCACGACCAGCGCCAGGTCGAGCGCGCCGCGCGCCAGCTCCCGCACCAGGTCGTGCGAGCCTCCCTCCTCGATCATCAGCTGGATGCCGGGATACCGGTCGTGGAACGCACGCAGCACGTCCGGCAGCAGCCCGGTGCACAGGCTCGGGGTGGCACCCAGCCTGACCCGGCCCCGGCGCAGCTGCGCCAGCTCCAGTACCTCGTGGCGGGCCGTGTCCGCGTCGGCCAGGATGCGCCGGGCCAGTGGCAACAGTGCCTCCCCGGCGTCGGTGAGCGTGATGTTGCCCCGCGCCCGCAGGAACAGGTCGGCGCCCAGCTCCCGCTCCAGCGCCTTGATCTGCTGGGACAGCGACGGCTGGGCCACGTGGACCATCTCCGCGGCCCGGGTGAAGTGCCGGGTCTCCGCGACCGCCACGAAGTACTGGAGTTGTTGCAACTGCATACCTCCAGCGTACGCGGTGAATAGGCAGAGCCTATGGAAACAAGGCGTTCCATGTCTTGGACCGATGAGGGATCGGCCCCGTAGCGTCCTGTGCCATGGCTCTGGCAACGCGGACGGACCGACGGCCGTCCCTCGCGCGCACCGTGTGGGACTCGACCGTCGGCAAGAAGACAGTGATGGCGGTCAGTGGTCTCGTCATGCTGCTCTACCTGGTCACCCACATGATCGGAAACCTGAAGATCTTCTTCGGGACGAGCGAGTTCAACCACTACGCCCACTGGCTGCGCACGGTCGGTGAACCGTTCATGCACTACGAGTGGACGCTGTGGCTGGTCCGCGTGGTGCTGGTCGTCGCCGTCGTCGCCCACGCCGTCTCCGCGTACCAGCTCAGCCGCCGTGACATCAAGGCGCGGCCCAGCAAGTACGTGCACAGGAAGCCGCGCTCCAGTTACGCGACGCGCACCATGCGCTGGGGCGGGATCATCCTCGCCCTGTTCATCGTCTGGCACATCCTGGACCTGACCACCGGCACCGTGCACTCCGGCGGCTTCGAGACGGGCAAGCCCTACCAGAACGTCGTGGACACCTTCTCCACCTGGTACGGCAACGTCATCTACATCGTCGCGGTGCTCGCCGTGGGTATGCACGTCCGGCACGGCTTCTGGAGCGCCGCCCAGACCCTCGGCGCCGGCAGCCGCACCCGCGACCGCGCCCTGAAGACCATCGCGAACGTCCTCGCGCTGCTGCTCACGGTCGGCTTCGTCGCCGTGCCCGTGGGCGTCATGACCGGAGTGGTGAACTGACCATGACTACCTACGCCGACTACACGACCGGAGAGCCGGTCGCCGACACCAAGGCCCCCGCCGGGCCCGTCAACGAGCGCTGGGACACCCGCCGTTTCGAGGCCAAGCTGGTCAACCCCGCCAACCGGCGCAAGCAGACCGTCATCGTCGTCGGCACCGGCCTCGCGGGCGGCTCCGCCGGCGCGACCCTCGCCGAACAGGGTTACCGCGTCGTCCAGTTCTGCTACCAGGACTCCCCGCGCCGGGCCCACTCCATCGCCGCGCAGGGCGGCATCAACGCCGCGAAGAACTACCGCAACGACGGCGACTCCGTCCACCGCCTGTTCTACGACACCGTCAAGGGCGGCGACTTCCGCTCCCGTGAATCCAACGTGCACCGGCTCGCGCAGATCTCGGTCGAGATCATCGACCAGTGCGTGGCGCAGGGCGTGCCCTTCGCCCGCGAGTACGGCGGCCTTCTCGACACCCGCTCCTTCGGCGGCGTCCAGGTCTCCCGTACGTTCTACGCCCGGGGCCAGACGGGCCAGCAGCTGCTCCTCGGCGCCTACCAGGCCCTCAGCAGGCAGATCGCGGCCGGCAACATTGAGATGCATCCGCGCACCGAGATGCTCGACCTGATCGTCGTCGACGGCCGGGCGCGCGGCATCGTCGCCCGCGACCTGATCACCGGGAAGATCGACACCTACTTCGCGGACGCCGTGGTCCTGGCCAGCGGCGGCTACGGCAACGTCTTCTACCTGTCGACCAACGCCATGAACTCCAACGCCACCGCGGTGTGGCGGGCGCACCGACGCGGCGCCTACTTCGCCAACCCCTGCTTCACGCAGATCCACCCGACCTGCATCCCGCGCACCGGTGACCACCAGTCCAAGCTGACGCTGATGAGCGAGTCGCTGCGCAACGACGGCCGGATCTGGGTGCCGAAGGCGAAGGGCGACGACCGGCCGCCGAACAAGATCCCCGAGGACGAGCGCGACTACTACCTGGAGCGCGTCTACCCGTCCTTCGGCAACCTGGTCCCCCGAGACATCGCCTCCCGCGCCGCGAAGAACGTCTGCGACGAGGGCAAGGGCGTGGGCCCCGGCGGTCAGGGCGTGTACCTGGACTTCGCCGACGCCATCAAGCGCATGGGACGCAAGGCGGTCGAGGCCAAGTACGGCAATCTCTTCGACATGTACCAGCGGATCACCGACGAGGACCCGTACCGGGTGCCCATGCGGATCTACCCCGCCGTGCACTACACGATGGGCGGGCTGTGGGTCGACTACGACCTCCAGACCACCGTCCCCGGCCTGTTCGCCGTAGGCGAGGCCAACTTCTCCGACCACGGCGCCAACCGGCTCGGTGCCTCCGCGCTGATGCAGGGCCTGGCCGACGGCTACTTCGTCCTGCCGGCCACCATCAACGACTACCTCGCCCGCAATCCCCACAAGGACGAGGTCGACGACGGCCACCCGGTCGTACAGGAGGTGCTGGCCGAGACCGAGGACCGGCTCAACCTGCTCCTCTCCGTCGACGGCGACCGCACCCCGGACTCCTTCCACCGCGAACTCGGCGAAATGATGTGGGAGTTCTGCGGCATGGCCCGCACCGACTCCGGCCTGCGCAAGGCCCTGGAGCGCATCCCGCAGATCCGCGAGGAGTTCTGGCGGCGCATCAAGGTGCCCGGCACCGGCGAGGAGTTCAACCAGTCGCTGGAGAAGGCCAACCGCGTCGTCGACTACCTGGAACTCGCAGAGCTGATGTGCCTCGACGCGCTGCACCGGGCCGAGTCCTGCGGCGGGCACTTCCGCGAGGAGTCCCAGACCCCGGACGGCGAGGCGGCCCGCCGGGACGACGAGTTCGGGTACGCGGCCGCCTGGGAGTTCACCGGCACCGGCGAGGCCCCCACCCTGCACAAGGAAGACCTGGTCTTCGAGTACGTCCACCCCACCCAGCGGAGCTACGCATGAAGCTCACCCTGCGCGTCTGGCGGCAGAAGAACGCCGACGCCGACGGCGCCATGTCCACGTACGAGGTGGACGGCATCTCCCGGGACATGTCCTTCCTGGAGATGCTCGACACCCTCAACGAGGAGCTCATCCTCAAGGGCGAGGACCCCGTCGCCTTCGACCACGACTGCCGCGAGGGCATCTGCGGCGCCTGCTCGCTGGTCATCAACGGCGACGCCCACGGCCCCGAGCGCACCACCACCTGCCAGCTGCACATGCGGTCCTTCCAGGACGGCGACACGATCGACATCGAGCCGTGGCGGGCCTCGGCCTTCCCGGTCGTGAAGGACCTGGTCGTCGACCGCTCGGCCTTCGACCGGATCATCCAGGCCGGCGGCTACATCACCGCGCCCACGGGCGCCGCGCCGGAGGCCCACGCCGCCCCGGTGCCGAAGCCGGACGCCGACTTCGCCTTCGAGCACGCCGAGTGCATCGGCTGCGGCGCCTGCGTGGCGGCCTGCCCGAACGGGGCGGCGATGCTGTTCACCTCCGCGAAGGTCAACCACCTCGGCGTCCTGCCGCAGGGCGCGCCCGAGCGGGAGACGCGGGTGCTGGACATGGTCGCGCAGATGGACGACGAGGGCTTCGGCGGCTGCACCCTCGCCGGCGAGTGCGCGACGGCCTGCCCCAAGGGCATCCCGCTCTTCTCCATCACCAGCATGAACAAGGAGTGGCTGCGGGCCACGCGCAAGGTGGCCAGGAGCTAGCCGGCCAGACCGAACGTTCGCCGAAAGGTGCGGACGGACGGGGCCGGGGGAGGTGCTCCCCCCGGCCCCGTCTCGCTTCTCGCCCCTGGCATTCAGCAGCCGCACATCCACTCTCCCGGCCCAGGTCACGCACCGGCCAACCGGCAGCGGAAGAACAGGTGCGGCGGACCGTACACCGTCGGCCCGCCGTCGCCGCCCCGGCCCGTGACCAGGAGAGTGCCATGACCGGCGTACTGACCGCAGACCGTCCCCAAAAGCCCGCCGCACCCCACCGCTACACCGTCGCCCTCGCCCGCGACGAGGAGGACGTGCGGGCCGCGCAGCGGCTGCGACACGATGTCTTCGCCGGGGAGATGGGCGCGCTGCTGGCGAGCCCGCGGCCCGGGTACGACATCGATCCCTTCGACGCGTACTGCGACCACCTGCTGGTGCGGGAGGAGACGACCGGACAGGTCGTCGGCACCTACCGGCTGCTGCCGCCGGAGCGCGCGGCGGCAGCCGGCCGGCTCTACGCCCAGAGCGAGTTCGACCTCGCGGCGCTGGACGCCATACGGCCCGGCCTGGTCGAGGTCGGCCGTTCCTGTGTGCACCCCGGCCACCGCGACGGCGCCGTCATCGGGCTCATCTGGGCCGGCATAGCCCGCTACATGACCGACCGGGGTCACGAGTGGCTGGCGGGCTGCTGCTCGATCCCGCTCACCGACGGCGGCGCCCTCGCCGCCGGCACGTGGGACCGGGTGCGGGCCAGGCACCTGGCACCCGAGGAGTACCGGGTGAGGCCGCTGCTCCCGTGGGTCCCGGGCCCGGCGGGGCCGACGGCCCGGACCGAACTGCCGGCCCTGCTGCGCGGCTACCTCCGCCTCGGTGCCTGGGTCTGCGGGCAACCCGCGCACGACGTGGACTTCAACGTCGCCGACCTGTACGTGCTGCTGCCGATGAGCCGGGTCGACCCGCGCTATCTGCGGCACTTCCTCTCCCTCGTGCCGGCCTGATGAGCGCCTGGCTGCCCGCCGCGCCCTGCACCCCGGGGCAGTGCGTGGAGCGGTCCCGGGCCGCGGCGGCCGTGCCGCTCGCCGTGCTGCGGCTCATCGCGGTCGCGTTACTGCTGCTCGCCGGAGTCGCCGTCGTGCTGACGCCGCTCGGCCGGGGGCGCCCCCGGCGGTGGGGGACGGTCCCCGCGGCCGTGGTGCGGTGCTGGTGCCGGTGGATCGTGCGGGCCGTCGGCGTCCGGGTCCGCGTCACGGGCGCCGCCCCGCCCGGCGGCGGTCTGCTCCTCGTCGCCAACCACGTCTCCTGGCTCGACGTCCCGCTGCTCGCCGCCGTGCGCCCGGCCAGGATGCTGGCCAAGAGCGACATCCGGCGCTGGCCGGTGGCGGGCCCGGTTGCCGCCCGCGGGGGCGTGCTCTTCATCGAACGGGACCGGCTGCGGGCCCTGCCGGACACGGTCGCCACGATCGCGGACACCCTGCGCGAGGGCGCGGCGGTCGCCGTCTTCCCCGAGGGCAGCACCTGGTGCGGGCGCGCCCAGGGCCGCTTCCGCCGGGCCGTCTTCCAGGCCGCCCTGGACGCCGGGGTGCCGGTCCAGCCGGTCCGCATCCGGTACCGGAGCCGAGAGCGGGCGGTGAGCACGGTGCCCGCATTCGTCGGCGAGGACACCCTGCTCGCCTCCCTGTGGCGGGTGGCGTCGGCGCGCGGGCTGACCGCGGAGGTGGAGGTACGGCCGGTGATCGCGCCGGACCGCCACTCCGACCGCCGCACGCTCGCCCACGCCGCCCAGGGGAGAGCACCTTCGAAAAGTATGTGCGCTTTGTAACGTATGTGCCGTTTCCGTACTGCTGATGAGGACATCCGGAAGGCAGGCACTCCGGAAGGAGGGTGATGCCAGATGATCACCCGTGAAGAGATCGCCAACGTCCTGGACCATCCGGTCTACGACGGGGACGGCAACAAGATCGGCGACGCCAAGCACGTCTTCTTCGACGACATGACCGGGCGTCCCGAGTGGGTGAGCGTCAAGACGGGCATGTTCGGCTCCAACGAGTCCTTCGTGCCCATCCATGACGCCTCGCTGGTGCAGGACCACCTCGAGGTCCCCTACCGCAAGGACCAGGTCAAGGACGCGCCCAATGTCGACGTCGACGCGGGCGGCCATCTGTCGGAGACCGAGGAGCACCGGCTCTACGACTACTACGGCATCAACTGGGACAGCGTGCTCTCCGAGGCCGAGCGCACCGACGACGGCCGCTGGGCCGCGGGCACCGGAACGGCCGGAGCCGCGGGAGCCGCCGGCATGGCCGGTACGGCGGGCGGTACGACCGGCTACCAGGACGCCCGGGACCGGACGGGCACGCGCGACGACGCCATGACCCGCTCCGAGGAGCAGATGCACGTGGGCGTCGAACGGCGTGAGTCCGGCCGGGCCAGGCTGCGCAAGTACGTGGTCACGGAGGAGGTCCAGCAGACCGTCCCGGTCAGTCACGAGGAGGTGCGGGTGGAGCGCGAGCCGATCACGGACGCCAACCGTGACCAGGCGCTCTCCGGGCCGCAGATCAGCGAGGACGAGCACGAGGTCACGCTGCACGAGGAACGCCCCGTCGTCGAGACCGAGACGGTGCCGGTGGAGCGCGTGCGGATGACCACGGAGGAGCGGACCGACGACGAGACGGTACGAGGCCAGGTCCGCAAGGAGCGGATCGAGGCCGAGACCGAGGCCACCACCGACGACGACACCCGGCGGGGCCGCCAGTAGCCGTCCCCCGTGCCGTCACCGCGAGGGGTCGCGCCGGTGCAACGCCGTCACCGGCGCGACCCCCCGTGCAGGGCCTCCGCCAGATAGGGCGCGGTGGCACTCCCACTCGCCCGCGCCACCTCGCCCGGCGGCCCCGCGGCGACGATCCGCCCGCCTGCCTCGCCGCCGCCCGGCCCCAGATCGATCACCCGGTCGGCGCCCGCCACCACGGCCATGTCGTGCTCTACGACGACCACCGTGTGCCCGGAGTCGACCAGACCGTGCAACTGACGCATCAGTACCTCGACATCGGCCGGATGCAGCCCCGTCGTCGGCTCGTCCAGGAGATACAGGGTGTGGCCGCGACGCCCCCGCTGCAGCTCGCTCGCCAGCTTGATGCGCTGCGCCTCCCCGCCGGACAGCTCGGTCGCCGGCTGGCCGAGCCGCAGGTAGCCGAGCCCGACGTCGAGCAGCGCGGCCAGACTGCGCGCGACCGCGGGCGTGTCCGCGTCCGCGAAGAACTCCGCCGCCTCCTCCACGGTCAGGTCCAGCACCTCGGCGATGTTCCGCCCCCGGTGGGTCACTTCGAGCGTCCCGGGGTTGTAGCGCGCCCCGTCGCAGTCCAGGCACGGCGCGTAGGTACTGGGCAGGAACAGCAGCTCCACGCTGACGAATCCCTCGCCCTGACAGGTCTCGCAGCGGCCCCCCGGCACGTTGAAGGAGAACCGGCCCACGCCGTAACCCCTCTCCCGCGCCTGGTCGGTGGCCGCGAAGACCTTGCGCACGACGTCGAACAAGCCCGTGTAGGTGGCCAGGTTGGAGCGTGGGGTGCGCCCGATCGGCCGCTGGTCGACGGAGACCAGTCGGCCCACCCCCGGCAGGCCCTGAGTGATCTCGCCGACGAGCGTCGACTTACCGGAGCCGGACACCCCTGTCACCGCGGTGAGCGCACCGAGCGGAAACTCCGCGGTCACCCCGCGCAGGTTGTGCCGGGTGACCGGACCGACCGTCACCGTCCCCCGCGGGACCCGCGCCTGACGGACGGGTGCGGGGGAGCGGTCGAAGAGGTGGTGGGCGGTCGCCGATTCCCCGACACCGGCCAGCCCGGCGACCGGACCGCTGTACAGCACCCGCCCGCCGTGCTCGCCGGCCCGCGGACCGACGTCCACGATCCAGTCGGCACCGCGCATCACGCCGAGGTGGTGCTCCACCACGAACACCGAGTTGCCGGCCGCCTTCAGCCGCTCCAGCACCGTCAGCAGCGCCTCGGTGTCCGCCGGGTGCAGTCCCGCGGACGGCTCGTCCAGCACGTACACGACCCCGAACAGTCCGGAGCGCAGCTGCGTCGCCAGCCGCAGCCGCTGCAGCTCGCCCGCCGACAGGGTGGGCGTCGCACGGTCGAGGCTCAGATAGCCGAGTCCCAGCTCGACGACGGGAGTGATCCGTGAGACGAGGTCCCCGGTGACCACCCGGGCCGTCTCACCTTCCGTCGGCAGCGCCTGCGCGAGTTCCGTCAGCGGCAGCGCGGCCAGCTCGGCGATGGAACAGCCGCCGACCGTCACCGCCAGGGCCTCGGGGCGCAGCCTGCCGCCACCGCAGACCGGGCAGGGCGCGCTGGTGAGGAAGCGCTCCGCCCTCGCCCGCAGCGTGGCGCTCTTCGAGTCCGAGAAGGTCTTCATCACATACCTGCGGGCGCTCATGTACGTGCCCTGGTAAGGCCGCTGGATGCGGCCCGCGTCCCGCACCGGGTGCACCGTGACCACCGGCTGCTCGTCCGTGAACAGGATCCACTCCCGCTCCCGGGCGGGCAGCTCGCGCCACGGCCGGTCCACGTCGTACCCGAGCGCGTCCAGGACGTCCCGCAGGTTCTTGCCCTGCCAGGCGCCCGGCCACGCGGCGATCGCGCCGTCCCGGACGGACAGCGACGCGTCCGGAACCAGCAGCTCCTCGGTCGTACGGTGCACCCGCCCGAGCCCGTGGCACTCCGGGCAGGCCCCGGCAGCGGTGTTCGGCGAGAAGGCGTCGGAGTCCAGCCGCGCCGCCCCCGGCGGGTAGTCGCCGGCGCGGGAGAACAGCATCCGCAGGGAGTTGGAGAGGTTGGTGACCGTGCCGACCGAGGAACGGGACGTCGGTGCCGCGCGGCGCTGCTGCAACGACACGGCGGGCGGCAGCCCGGTGATCTCACCGACCTTCGGGGCGCCGACCTGGTGGATCAGCCTGCGGGCGTACGGCGCGACCGACTCGAAGTAGCGCCGCTGCGCCTCCGCGTAGACCGTCCCGAACGCGAGCGACGACTTCCCCGAGCCGGACACACCGGTGAACACGGCCACCACGTCCCGGGGGACGTCCACGTCCACGCCCCTGAGATTGTGCTCACGGGCATCGCGCACCCGGACGTACGGGTCGTGGGGGCTGTGCATGGCGGGGAACTCCGTACGGTCTTCGGCCACGGCCGGTGGAAAGCGGGGCAAACCCCTGATTCTACGACGGATCGGCTCAGACCCCCGTGCCGATGACGCGGGCGAGCCGCCGGTAGGAGTCCAGCAGCGCCTCGCGGTCGTACGTACTCGTGGTCACCAGGACCTCCTGCGGGCCGGTGTCCTCGAGGAGCGACTCCAGCTCGTCGGCGACCTGTTCCTCGGTGCCGGCGATGTGTCCGGCCAGACCGGCGGCGTACAGGTCGCGTTCCTTGGCGGTCACCGTCCGGGCCTCGACCTCCTCGGCCGGGGGCAGGGGAGGGAAGGAGCCGCGGGTGCGGGCGTGGGCCATGGACCAGGCCTCGGGAAGCAGGAGCCGCCGGGCGGCCTCGGGGGTGCCGGCCACGGCGATCGTGCCCGAGACGACGACGTACGGCTCCGGGCTCCACGCGGAGGGGCGGAACCCGGCGCGGTAGCGGTCGATGCCGCGGCGCATCCGGTCGCGGTCCCGCAGGTCCCCGATGACCATCGGTAGGCCCGCCCGGGCGGCGACGGCCGCGCCCTCGCCCATGGCCAGCACGAACGGCGGTACGGTCAACCCCTCCGCGGGGCGGGCGTGCACGCCCGTGGGGGAGGTGCCCCGGAACCAGCCGAGAAGCTCGGTCAGTTGCGCCTCGAAGTCGTCGGCGTCGTCCTTCTCCCGGCCCAGCGCCCTGCGCACGCCGTCGGTGAAGCCCACCGAGCGGCCGAGTCCCATGTCGATCCGGCCGGGGAAGAGCGACTCCAGCACGCCGAACTGCTCGGCGACGACCAGTGGCCGGTGGTTGGGCAGCATCACGCCGCCGGTGCCGACCCGGATGCTCCGCGTGGCACCGGCGACGCCGGCGGCCAGCACGGTCGGTGCCGAACCGGCCACCCCGGGTACGCCGTGGTGCTCGGCCACCCAGAACCGGTGGTAGCCGAGCCGCTCGGCCTCCCGCGCCAGTTCCACGGTGTCGCGCAGCGCCTGTGCGCCGGTGTGGCCCTCCCGGATGCGGGAGCGGTCGAGGACGGAGAAGCGGGTGGTCGCGATCACTGAGCTCACACGGTGTTCAACGTCCGCGCGGCGCCAGGATTCCCGGCAGGGCGTTCTAGAGTGGGCGGGTGACCGACCGCAGCAGGCCCCCGCTGGCCGTGTTCGACCTGGACAACACCCTCGCCGACACCGCGCACCGGCAGAGGTTCCTGGAGCGTCGGCCCCGCGACTGGGACGCCTTCTTCGCCGCCGCTCCGCACGATCCGCCGCTCACGGAGGGCGTCGCGCTGGTGCGGGAGAGCGCCGAGGAGTGCGGGATCGTCTATCTGACCGGACGGCCCGAGCGCTGCCGGCGCGACACGCTCGACTGGCTCGCCGCGCACGGCCTGCCCGAGGGGCCCGTGCACATGCGGGGCAACGCCGACCGCCGGCCCGCCCGGCGCACCAAGCTGGAGATCCTTCAGCGGCTCGCTCGCACCCGCGAGGTCCGGGTCCTGGTGGACGACGACGAGCTGGTGTGCGACGACGCCGAGCGGGCCGGATTCACCGTCGTCCGGGCGCGCTGGGCGGCCCGGTCGGCCGAGCTGCGCGTGGCGCAGGAGCGAGAGGGTCGCACCTGACGGCCCGGGTGGACCGGGAGCGGGGTACGTCCGGCAGCCGTCAGTCCGACTCCTCCAGGCGGAAGCCGAGCTTCAGGCCGACCTGCCAGTGCGCGACCTCCCCTTCCTCGATCTGACCGCGTACCTGGGTCACCTCGAACCAGTCCAGATTGCGCAGGGTCCGTGAGGCCCGGGTGATGCCGTTGCGGACGGCCTGGTCGACGCCGTCGGGCGAGGTGCCGACGATCTCGGTGACCCGGTAGGTGTGGTTCGACATACGGGTGCTCCCTTCCGCGGGGCGGTGTGTCGTCCGTCACTCCACCGTGCCCCAGGCCACGACGGAGCGCGAGGTGTCCGGGGGTCCGGCGGGACAACCGCTCGTCACCCCCTTGACCTCCGCATTGGTCCATACCAAAATCCCAGACACCCGTTCGAGCCTCGGGCTCGTCCCCCACGTCGGGTCTCCCTTTGCGTGCGCCGGACATCCCTGTCCGCCTCCGCCGCTGTCCGTCAGACAGAAGGACCCCTTGTGAGACGTCGCCTACTCGCCCTTGTCTGTGTGTCCGCCTCCCTGCTCAGTGGCTGCGGCATCCTGTCGCAGGACGGCGGGAGCGAGCGGCGCACCGTCACCGTGTGGCTGATGAAGGACAGTGCCTCACAGGGCTTCCTGGAGCGGTTCACCGAGGAGTTCGAGCGGAAGAACCCCGACCTCGACCTCGACGTCCGGATCCAGAAGTGGACGGGGATCGGCGACAAGGTGCAGACCGCGCTGAAGGCCGACGGCACGGACGGGCCCGACGTCATCGAGGTCGGCAACACCCAGGTCCCCCAGTACGCGGAGGGCGGCCGGCTCATGGATCTGACGCTGGAGTCGATGCGGGACTGGGGCAGCGACGACTGGCTGCCGGGCCTCACCGAACCGGGACGGTGGCTGTCCCAGCAGTACGGCATCCCCTGGTACGCCGCCAACCGCGTGGTCATCTACCGCAAGGACCTCTTCGAGCAGGCCGGCATCACCGAGCCGCCCCGCACCCGCGAGGAGTGGCTCACCGCCACCGAGAAGCTCGACTCGGGCGGTGACCAGGGCATCTACCTGGCCGGACAGGACTGGTACACCCTCTCCGGCTTCATCTGGGACGAGGGCGGCGAGCTGGCCGTGGAGGCGGGCGGAGCCTGGACGGGCGCCCTGGACTCCGAGGAGGCGCTGCGCGGCATGGACTTCTACCGCGAGTTGCAGGCACTGGGTGACGGCCCGCTCGACGCCGACGAGGAACACCCCCCGCAGGCCGGCGTGTTCGCCCAGGGGCGGGTCGCGCAGATCGTCTCGGTGCCCGGGCTCGCCCAGTCCATCGTGCGCGAGAACCCCGAACTCAAGGGCAAACTGGGCTTCTTCCCCGTGCCCGGCAAGAACGCCGACAAGCCCGGCGCCGTCTTCACCGGCGGCTCCGACCTCGTCGTCCCCAAGAACACCGACGAACACGACGGCGCCCTGGCCGTGGTCGAGGCGCTCGTGGGCACCAAGTGGAACACCGACCTGGCGCGCACCATGAACTATGTCCCGAACAAGAAGTCGCTCGCCAAGGCCGTCGCGGACGAGGAGGGGGTCGCCGCCATGGCGGCCGGCGCCGCGCAGGGCCGGGCGACCCCCGGCACCCCCCGGTGGGGCGCGGTCGAGGCGGACAACCCGATCAAGGACTACATGACGAAGGTGCTCACCGGGGGCGACGCGGAGTCGGAGGCCGGCAAGGCCTCCGACCGCATCACCGAACTGCTGGACCTCGACGCGCGCTGACGCACCACCGCGTCAGCGCGTCGTGGTCAGTACGTCGTCGTCAGCCGCGCGGTCGGCCGCCGTGGTCGGCCGCCACGCTCAGCGACTCGTGGCCAGCGGCCTGCTCAGCTCGCCACGCTCAGCGACAGCGCGAAACGGTCCTCGCCGTCCGTCCACCAGTGGGCCAGTTCCAGGCCGGCCGAGGCCAGCTCGGCCCGCACGCCCTCCTGCCGGAACTTCGCGGACACCTCGGTACGCAGCTCCTCCCCGTCCGCGAAGTCCACCGCCAGGTCAAGCGCCTTGATCTTGACCGTCTGCGCGGTGCGCGAGCGCAGCCGCATCTCGATCCACTCCTGCTCGGCATTCCACAGCGCCACGTGATCGAAGGCCGCGGGTGCGAAGTCGGCGTCCAGTTCCCGGTTGACGACGGACAGCACGTTCTTGTTGAACGCGGCCGTCACCCCGGCCGCGTCGTCGTACGCCCGGACCAGCACCCGCTCGTCCTTGACCAGGTCGGTGCCCAGTAGCAGGGCGTCGCCCGGGGAGAGCAGCGCGCGGACGGCGGCCAGGAACGCGGCGCGCTCGCCGGGCAGCAGGTTGCCGAGCGTACCGCCGAGGAACGCCACCAGCCGGGGGCCCGGTGTGCCGGGCAGCGTCAGCCCGCCGGTGAAGTCGGCGATCAGCGCGTGCACCTGGAGGTCCGGCCACTCGGCGACGAGCGCCTCGCCGGCCTGAGTGAGGGCGCTCTCGCTGACGTCGACCGGTACGTAGCCGCGCAGACCGGTCAGCGCGTCGAGCAGGATCCGCGTCTTCTCCGAGGAACCGGAACCCAGCTCCACCAGAGTGCGGGCGCCGGTCGCCGCGGCGATCTCGCCGGCCCGGCCGACGAGGATCTCCCGCTCGGCCCGGGTCGGGTAGTACTCGGGCAGCGCGGTGATCTCCTCGAACAGCTCGCTTCCCCGCGCGTCGTAGAACCACTTGGGCGGCAGCCACTTGGGCGTGCTCGTCAGGCCCGTCAGGACGTCGGCGCGCAGTGCGGTGTCCGTGGCGTCCTCGGGCAGCGTGCGGGTGAGACGGAACGGGCTCACGTACGGGGCTCCTTCGGAGAGACGGAAGCGTCTGCGAGGGCGGTGTCGCCCGGGTCCTTGAGCGGGGTGAGCAGCACCTCAGTGCGGCTCGCCGCGAGCAGGGTGCGGTCGGGAACCTCCTGCCAGTGCGGGTCGTCGTCGTACGGCTCCGAGGCGACGACCGTGCCGCCCCCGGGGCGGGCCAGGTGCCACAGGGTGTCGCCCCAGGTGGTGGCGGTGATGGTGTCGCCGTCGGTGAGCAGCAGGTTGAGCCGGGAGGCGGGGGCCGCCGCGGCGACCTCGAGCACCGTCTCGCCGAGCGCCCGGCCCGCGTCGTCCCCGGCGCGCAGGCGGGCCAGCACCAGCGCCCACACGAGCGCCGAGTCGCTGCGGGCCTCCAGTGACAGCAGGTCCCCGGGCGGCAGTGTCCCGGCCACCCGTGCCAGCGAGCCGGGCCAGCCCGCCACGGCGCCGTTGTGGCTGAACAGCCAGGTCCCCGCGGCGAACGGCGCCGCCGCGGCCTCCGCGTCGGCGCCCGACAGCGTGGCGTCCCGTACGGCGGCGAGCAGCGCGCCGGTCCGCACCACCCGGGCCAGATCGGCGAAGGACCGGTCCGCCCAGATCGGCCCGGCCCGGCGGTACCGCGCCGGCACCGGGTCGTCCCCGGCGTACCAGCCGACCCCGAAACCGTCGGCGTTGACCGTGCCGTACCGCTGGCGCCGGGGCGCCCAGGACTGGCGGTACAGGGCGTGCGGCGGAGCCACGAGGAGTCGGCCGAGCGGCTCCTCGGGGCCGGTGTAGGCAAGGTGACGACACATCAGGACCCTTCCGCCGTGCGGGCGGTGCGGAACCCGGAGAAGATCTGCCGCCGGACCGGATAGTCCCAGTTGCGGAACGTGCCCCGGCAGGCCACCGCGTCCACGGCGAAGGAACCGCCGCGCAGCACCTTGTACTCGGGCCCGAAGAACACCTCCGAGTACTCCTTGTACGGGAACGCCCGAAAGCCCGGGTACGGGGCGAAGTCGCTCGACGTCCACTCCCAGACATCGCCGATCAACTGCCGTACGCCGAGCGGTGACTCGCCTGCCGGATAGCTGCCCGCGGGCGCCGGGCGCAGATGGCGCTGGCCGAGGTTGGCATGGGCCGGGCCCGGGTCGGCGTCGCCCCACGGGTAGCGGGAGGAGCGGTCCCCGGCCGGGTCGTACCGGGCCGCCTTCTCCCACTCGGCCTCGGTGGGCAGCCGCCGCCCGGCCCAGCGGGCGTACGCGTCGGCCTCGTACCAGCACACGTGCACCACCGGTTCGTCGGCCGGAACCGCCTCGGTGACCCCGAAGCGGCGCCGCAGCCACTGCCCCCCGTCCCGGCGCCAGAACAGCGGGGCGGTGACGGAGTACCGGCGGATGTGGTCCCAACCCCCGGGAGCCCACCAGCGCGGGTCGTCGTAGCCGCCGTCGTCGATGAAGGCCTGGTAGGCGCCGTTGGTCACCGGCGTGGTGTCGAGGTAGTACGGCGCCACCTCGCGCCGGTGCGCGGGGCGTTCGTTGTCCAGGGCCCACGGCTCGGTCGACGTGCCCATCGTGAACGGTCCGCCGGGCACCAGGACCTCGGCCGGGCCGGTGAACAGCGGCACGGGGTCCGGGTCCGGGGCGGTCAGGGCCCGCGGCCCCTTGCGGAGCTGATGGGTGATCAGCATCGTCTCGTCGTGCTGCTGCTCGTGCTGGGCGATCATTCCGAAGGCGAAGCCCGCCTGAGTCAGCCGTGTCCCGTGGAACGCGGTGCTCTCCAGTACGTCCAGCGCCCGTCCGCGCACGTCGGACGCGTACCGGCGGGCCTCGGCGGGCGACAGCAGCGGCAGCTTCGGCCGCTCGGCGCGCGGGTGCTCGAAGGCGTCGTAGAGGCTGTCGATCTCGGGCCGTATCGCCTCCTGCCCGGCGACGGCGCGCAGCAGCCACTGTTCCTCCTGGTTGCCTATGTGCGCCAGGTCCCACACCAGCGGGGACATCAGCGGCGACACCTGGGCGGTCAGGTCGGGTCCCTCCACGCAGCTGGTCAGCAGCGTGGTGCGCTCGCGGGCCGTGACGAGCGTGGCCAGGGCCCGCTCGCGCAGCGCCTCGGCGTCGACGGCCGCTTCGGCGGCGGTGCCGGAAGCGGCGGCGGTGCCGGAGCCGGTGGGGTCGGTGGCGGTGGTGGGGTCGGTCATGGGCGGGTCTCCCTCCCGTGCGGGCCACGGCTCGCGCCGTCCGGCGTGTCCAGCAGGTCGTCGGCGGGACAGCGGCCTCTGAGGACGTAGCGCTCCAGGTACGCCGCGACGGCGTCCCTCACCTGCGCGGTGGCGCCGAGCCGGGGCAGGGCGGCGAGCGCCGCCGTGAAGCACACGGTGGCCGCCTCGCGCAGCTCCGGATCGGTGAGGGCGAGGCGGGCCGCGTCCCGGTACAGCGGGTTGTGCGGGGCGGGCAGGCCCAGCGTGCGCTCGGCGAGGGGCTTCACGGCCCGGTAGGCGGTCTCGGTGGCCTCCGCGTCGTCGAACAGCGCCGCCGTCACGGCCAGCGGCACCATCCACCCGTCGTCCCCGGGCTGCGCGTCGATCATGCGCAGCTCCAGGTGGCCGCGCGGCCGGACCGGCGGGAACAGGGTGGTGAGGTGGTAGTCGAGGTCTTCCCGGGTCGGCGGGCCCGGCGCCCGGCCCCTGATCCACTCCCGGAAGGTCAGACGCTCCGGCACCTCCCACGGCCCGTCCTCCCGGCGTACGCACATCACCGGCGCCTCAAGGACGTGCCGGGTCCAGGCGCCGCGCGGGTCGGAGTCCAGCGGGGGACCGCCCGCACGGCAGGGGCCGATCTGCGTCCACCGCAGCTGGCGGGTGGACCGCCAGCCGGTGGGCCGGCCGTCGGCCAGCGGGGAGTTGGCGAACGCGGCCACGAGGACCGCACCCAGCTGGTGGGCCAGCCACCAGCGGCGTACGTGACCGAGCGGGCCGGGTTCCTCGTGACCGGCGTCCACGCACACCTGCACGGACGCGGAGGCGCGCATCATGAAGCGGCCGCCGGGACCGGTGCGGTCGAGGCAGGCCTCCATGGCGTCGTAACGCGGTTGCCGCAGGTAGCGGCGGGGCGTGTGCCAGGGGGCGTGGCCGAGACCGACAAGGGCGAGACCGTCCTGGCGCAGGACCGCCCGGACGGCGTCGAGGTCGGCGGAGACGGAACCGACGCACTCCATCAGGGAGGCGGCGGGGAGCGAGCTCAACTCCAGCTGGCCGCCGGGTTCGACGGTCAGCGCCGACCTCAGGGGCACGGCGCGCAGTGCGGTGTACATCGCACGCAGTCGTTCGGGTGACACGGGGAGCCGCGGTGCGCGCGGCTCCTGGACGAGCCATTCCACTTCGACGCCGAGGAGCCTCGGCGGACCGGTCTTGAAGCAGATGCCGTGGACCAGCGCCTCGACCTCGGCTTCGGTGACAGTGGTGCGTGGCCGGGTGCAGCCACTTACCGCATCGGACATGTCGGGATCCTCCTGAGATTCCATCCATGCCGCCGACCCTTTTCGCAGTGGGCCGGGACGGCACACTCGTCCCACCCAAGACCCTCGTGCGGCTCCGCACAAGGGTGCGTACCGGGACGTACCGGCTCGGTAATCTCCACCACCCGGCTGTTCCCGGGGACTTTCCCCGTCGTTCCCGGGCCGGGAAACTCCGTTGCACCGCATCCCCAGCATCGCTCAGGATTCCCGCATGAGCACGACGGGGGAGGCCGCGCGGTGCGCGGTCATGGCGTCCACGGGGGTGGCGCCATGAGCGCGCGCCTGCGGGGCATCGCACAGCAGACCGAGCAGATCGTGATGGCGGGGTCCTACCGCGCGTCCGACGGGCGCGAGGTGTCGATCGCCGCGGCGGTCGAGGAGGCACGCGAGCGCACGCGGATGTTCGGGCCGGGGCCCGTGGAGCCGGCTCCGTCCGCTCCGCTGCGGACAGTCCTGGAGGTCACCGGCGAGAGCAGCCTGGAGGCCGCCCGCCGCCTCGGCGGCGAGGTCGCCGTGCTGAACTTCGCCTCCGCACGCAATCCCGGCGGCGGCTATCTGAACGGCGCGCAGGCCCAGGAAGAGGCCGTGTGCCGGGCCTCCGCCCTGTACACCTGCCTGCTGCGGGCCCGCGAGTTCTACGACCACCACCGCGCCCACCGCGACCCGTTCTACACCGACCGCGTCATCCACTCGCCCGGAGTGCCGGTCTTCCGCGACGACCGCGGCCGGCTGCTGGACGAGCCGTACACCGCGGGCTTCCTCACCTCCGCCGCACCCAACGCGGGCGTGGTGCTGCGCACAGCCCCCGAACGCGCCGCAGAGCTGCCCGCCGCCCTGGCCGCACGCGCCGGGCGGGTGCTGGAGACGGCCGCCGCCCACGGGTACCGCCGGCTGGTGCTCGGTGCCTGGGGCTGTGGGGTGTTCCGCAACGACCCCGCGCAGGTCGCGGGCGCGTTCCGGACGCTGCTCGGACCCGGCGGGCGGTTCGCGACGGCCTTCGAGCGGGTGACGTTCGGCATCCTGGACCGCACTACGGGCGGCACGGTCCGGGACGCCTTCGCGCGCACCTTCCCGCAGGGGGCGGACGGGCCCGGTCAGCTCCAGCCGTAGCGCTCCCGCAGCCGCTGCCGTACGAGGTCGAACCGCATCCGGTCCAGGGCGCACGCCTCACGGCGCATACCGGCGTCGTGCAGCCTGAGCACCCGGTCCACGTCGACCCACGAGTCGCGCCCGGAGCGGTCCCACGGTCCGCTCCCGAGCGGCACCCAGTCCCGGTTCCCGTCATGCCGCCGGCTGGACAACTGCACGGCCAGGACCGTGCCGCCCCCCTCCCGGGCGACGACGAGCACCGGCCGGTCCTTGCCCCGCCCGTCGTTCTCCTCGTAGGGCACCCACGTCCAGACGATCTCGCCGGGATCGGGGTCACCGTCGTGCGCGGGGGAGTACTCGGTACGCACCCGGCCCACGTCCCGGGCGTCGGCCTCGGTGGTGGCGGCGGGGCCGTAACGGCCGGGGACGGTGTGCTCGGTGTCGTCGGTGTAGGCGCTCACGGCCGTACCGTACGGGACAGCCGCGCGCCCGGGTGGCAGGCTGATCACAGGGGTCCGCGACCCGGGCCCCGACCGTACGAGGACAGAAGGCCGACGTCATGACCGACCAGCTCGCCGTGAGTGTTCTGGGCACCGGCATCATGGGTGCCGCGATGGCCCGCAACCTCGCCCGTGCCGGACACACCGTCCGGGCCTGGAACCGCAGCCGGGACAAGGCCGAGCCGCTGGCCGCCGACGGCGTGCGCATCGCCACCGGTCCAGAGGAGGCGGTGCGGGGCGCCGATGTCGTCCTCACCATGCTGTACGACGGCCCGGCCACCCTCGACGTCATGCGGCAGTCCGTCCCGGGTCTGCGCCCCGGCACCGCGTGGGCGCAGTCGACCACCGCCGGCGTCGACGCGGTCGCCGACCTGGCCGCCTTCGCCCACGAACGCGGCCTCGTCTTCTTCGACGCTCCCGTCCTCGGCACCCGCGCGCCCGCCGAGGCCGGTCAGCTCCTGGTCCTGGCCGCCGGCCCGTCCCACGCCCGGGAGACGGTGACGCCCGTGTTCGACGCCGTCGGCTCCCGCACGGTGTGGACCGGCGAGGACGGCGCGGCCGGCAGTGCCACCCGGCTGAAGCTGGTGGCCAACAGCTGGGTCCTCGCCGCCACCAACGCGGCCGGCGAGGTACTGGCACTCGCCAAGGCGCTGGGCGTCGACCCGGACGGCTTCTTCGACGCCATCGCCGGCGGACCGCTCGACATGGGCTACCTGCGCGCCAAGGCGGGCCTGATCCGTGACGGCGCGCTGACACCCGCCCAGTTCGCCGTCACCACCGCCGCGAAGGACGCCCGGCTGATCGTCGAGGCCGGCGAGGCGAACGGGGTCCGGCTCGACGTGGCCGCCGCCTGCGCCGAACGCCTGGCGCGAGCCGAGGAGCAGGGGCACGGCGACGAGGACATGGCGGCGGCGTACGTCGCCAGCTTCGAAGAGAAACTGTCCGACTGAGCTCACCCGGGGTACCGGGTGACCCAACGACCGCAACGACCGCAACGCCGATGCAGTCTCGGCACACATTGAGATCAGAGGAGTCCGCATGTCCAAGCCGCCGCTGCCGCCCGAGGCCGTCGAACTGCTGCGCCGCCCCAACCCGTGCGTCATGGCCACCCTCCGCTCGGACGGCGCGCCCGTCTCCACGCCGACCTGGTACCTGTGGGAGGACGACGGCCGGGTCCTGATCAACTTCGACGAGGGCCGGGTACGTCTCAAGCACGTGCGCCGGGACCCCCGCGTGACCCTCACCGTCCTCGCGGGCGACGACTGGTACACGCACGTCACCCTCATCGGCCGCGTCACCGAGACCCGCGACGACGAGGGCCTCACCGGCATCGACCGCCTCTCCAGGCACTACACGGGCAACCCCTACCCGGACCGCGTCCGTGCCCGGGTCAGCGCCTGGGTCGAGGTCGAGCGCTGGCACGGCTGGGGCGCGATGAAGGACAGCGACCAGGCGTCCACCTGAGAAGCGACCGACAAGGCCCCAGGGGCCGGCCACTGTCCGCGCAGCCGTCCGGCGTTCGAGGCCGCCGGGCTCACCCGTCGGAGTGAACCCGGCGGCCGGGTGCCGCCGTCGGGCGAGGCGGCCGGCCGGCAAGCGATTGCCAGAGCCGCCTTCTGGCGCACCGTCAATATCCGCGACATCGCTCCCGCACGGTCGACTGGCCCTCGTCCGGGCGCCGGCGGGAGTCTCCCCGGGTGTCGACACCTCGATCCGCCTCGTCTAGGATCCACGGCGCGGCATCGCGTGTCGGTCACCGTCCGGGTGAGGCATGGAGGCGCCGCGGAGATGCCCGTGGAGGCATTCACCCGTGTCAGTCGAGTTCAACCACACCATCGTTCTCTCCCAGGACCGGGAGAAGTCCGCTCGTTTTCTCGCCGGAATCCTGGGGCTGGAGGTCGGTGAGCCGGCCGGAGTGTTCCTGCCCGTGACGACCGCCAACGGCGTCAATCTCGATTTCGCCACCGTCGACATCGACATCCCGCCGCAGCACTACGCGTTCCTCGTCTCCGAGGGAGAATTCGACGCGATCCTCGCCCGGCTGGTCAAGGACGGGATCCCCATCCACGCCGACCCGCACGGCCGGCACCCGCGCCGGATCAACCGCGGTGACGGGGGGCGGGGCGTGTACTTCCGCGACCCGTCCGGGCACGGCATGGAGGCATTCACCCGCCCCTACGGCAGCGACCCGGCGTCGCCGCTGAACAGCGTCACGGAGGACGTGCCAGGGGCACGCTGACCGTCGTCGGCGGACCATTGTCCGACCTCCTCCGCATACTGGTGGCCTCTGGGAGCCGGACGTGAGGAGGGGGTGGCCGTGCGGACGGTGTACAGCGGTGAACTGCACGTCAGCTACGGGCAGTTCTACGTGGACAGCCGAAGCCGACGGGACGGGGACGACCCGGGGCCGTCATCGGCCTGCGCCGGGCAGACCAACGGTCTGTGCGGCGCGGCCGTCCCCGGGCACCTCTTCCTCGTCACGGGCCTGCACACCGGCCGCGTCGGTCTGACCGTCGAGGTGCACGGTGCGCCGCCGCCCCTCGACGACGGCTGGGAAGACGTGGTGGAGGCGTCCTTCCGGCCGGCTTCCGCCTCCACGGACGTCCTGCCGTGGGGCGACGGCCCCCTGTGCGCGCTGGACCTGCTCCCGGTCGACCACCGGGTGCGCTACTGCGGACGCGGCATGGACCGGGGGCGTCAGGAGGAGCTCGCCGTACTGGAAGGCGGCGCGCCGGTCGACCACTATCTGCTGCAGTTCTGGCCGGCCCCGCCCGCCGCGGACCTCGTCGTCCGGCAGACCTCACACAGCGCCGCCCACTGGCACCGGCACGCCCGGGGGCTGCCGCCGCCTCCCACTCCCGAGGAGCAGGCCGCACAGGAGCGTGCGGAGGCCCTGTCCTGGGGCGGACGGCTGCCCAGCCGACGCCTGCGCGAGGCCGGTTGCAACGCCCGGGGGCTCGTGCAGCTGGACCGCGACCTGCTCGACGCCGTCGACGCGGCGTGCCCGGCGACGCAGCGCGGTCTCGCCCGGTGGGCCGCCCACCGCGCCTTCACCGTGGCCGGGCTGGACGACGTCGACTGGATCACGCCCGCGCTGGCCGCGCTCGACCGCGGAGAGAACCTGCCGGCGCCGTTCGACGATCCCCAGCGGGTCTGGGACCGGTTCTTCGCCGACGACCGTATCCCCCACACCGTGGGGGACTCGTCGGCCGGATGCCACGACAACCTGCTCCGACGGGCGACGGCGATGCCCGCACTGCTCGCCGCGGCCGAACCGGACCCGCTGCGCGCCGCCCTTGACGCCCTCTTCGCCGCCGCGGTCACCTACGGCACCGACTACCCCACCCTGTTCGCGCAGGCCCGCCGCCGGTTTCCCACGCTGCGCCGGGAGAGACCGGGCTCCTAGGGGGCGGGGGGGGGCTGGATCTTGCCGGGGTCGCGGGGCCCGGCAAGAGCCAAACGCCCCCCGCCCCCTTTCTCCTACGCCGGTGCGCGGTCGTGCCGGAACAGCAGCAGCGGGGTCGCCAGGACGATTACGCCCGCGACCGCGATCGCCGTCCGCGGTCCGGTCAGGCCGGCCAGGAGGCCCCACACCGCGGTCAGCGCCGCGGTCGTCAGTTTCCCGCTGACCGACCAGGCGGACAGGGTGCGGACTACCCGGTCCGGCGGCGTCAGCTCGAGCCGGCGCGTGGCGAACACCGGATTGAAGACGCCCATGGAGGTGATCAGCCCGAACTCGACGACCATCACGAGGACGAGCCCGGCGGTGCCGGGGCCGACGAAGGCCAGCCCGACGGGCCAGCACACGCGCAGCACCCCGCTGGTGACCAGCACCCGGTGCTCCCCGAACCGCGCCACAAGCGGCTGAGCCAGCCTGGAACCGATCAGTCCGCCGACGCACGGCACCGCGAACGCGAGGCCGTACTGCCAGGGCGCGAAGCCCAGATCCGCCAGCATGAGGACGGCGAGCAGCGGCGCGGTCGCCATGATCAGACCGTTGACCAGGACCGTGTTGAAGAACAGCGGGCGCAGTCCCGGGACGGTGAGGAGATACCGCCAGCCGTCGAGCAGGTCACCGGCTCGCAGCCGGGGAGCGCCGGTGCGGTGGGGTCGCGGCCCAGGGTGCGGCTCCCCACCGCCGATCGCACGGATTCCCAGCGCCGACAGCAGATGACTGACCGCGTCGACCGTCACAGTGACCACCGGCCCGAAGATCCCGATCGCGGCCCCGCCGACCGGGGGCCCCAGCATGGTCGCGGTCCAGGCCGTCGCCTCGAACCGGCCGTTCGCGGTCAGCAGGTCCCCGGGCCGTACCAGGGCCTTGAGGAAGGAACCCGCGGCGGCCCTGAACGTGATGTCGGCCGCGGCCACGACCACCGACACGACCAGCAGCTGGGCGAAACCGAGCCGGCCGGTCGCGTACGCGACGGGCACACTCAGCAGCACCGCGCACCGGACCAGGTCCGTCGCGACCATCACCGGCCGCTTGCGCCGGAACTCCACCCACGGCCCCAGCGGCACCGCCACCACCGCGCCCACCGCGAGACCGGCCGCCGCGAGCGCCGCCACCTGCGCCGGGCCGGCGTCCAGCACCACGACCGCGATCAGCGGAAAGGCGTCGAACGCGAGCCGGGTGCCGAACGTGCTGACGGCGTACGCGGCCCACAGCCACCCGAACGGCCGCCCCAGCGACCTGCCACCCGCCACCCCGGACATCAACACGCCGGACATCAAAGCGAGCGGGGGCCCCACGGGTCAAACAACCGTCCGTGGCCCCCGCACACCCGGCCGTTGTACTGGGGGACGACCTACCGCGTGAGCAGCTTCCGCAGCGCCCCGGCGACGTCGCCGGGCGCCTCCTCCGCCATGAAGTGGCCGCAGTCGACGGTGTCGTGCCGCAGCTCCGGGGCCCAGGCCCGCCACAGCGCAGCTGCGTCGTGGCCGAGGGCGGCGCCCCAGTCCTGCTGGAGGACGGACACCGGCATCCTCAGCCGGTTGCCGCTGTCCCGGTCGGCCCGGTCATGGGCGACGTCGATGCCGGCCGAGGCCCGGTAGTCGGCCACGATGGACGGCACCGCCTCGCGGGACGCCTTCAGATAAGCGGCGCGCACATCGGCGGGCAGGGCGTCCGGGTCCCGCGTCCAGATGTCGAGGAAGTGACCGAAGAACGCGTCCGGCGCGGCGCCGATCAACTGCTCCGGCAGCCCGGGCGGCTGCGCCATCAGGTACAGGTGGAAGCCCACGGCCGCCGAGGTGCCGTGCAGGACGTCCCACATGTCCAGGGTCGGCAGCACGTCCAGCGCGGCCAGGTGCGTCACCGCGTCCGGATGGTCGAGCCCGGCCCGCACCGCGACGAGCGCGCCCCGGTCGTGCCCGGCCAGCGCGAACCGCTCGTGCCCGAGCGCCCGGGAGAGGGCGACGACGTCGGAGGCCATGGTCCGCTTGGCATAGGCGGTGCCGTCCGGGTCGACCGGCTTGTCGCTTGCGCCGTAACCGCGCAGGTCGGGGCAGATGACCGTGTGGTCGGCCGCGAGGTCGGCGGCGACGTGCCGCCACATCAGGTGGGTCTGCGGGAAGCCGTGCAGCAGCACGACGGGGCTGCCGGAGCCGCCGACGGCCACGTGCAGGGCGACGCCGTCGGCGACCGTGACCCGGTCGTGGCTGAAATCGGGGATGGTCGGTGTCATGGCAGGTCCGTGCCTCTCTGCTCCACGCGGTGTCCGCTCCACGCCGTTTCTGTTCACGTCGTCTCCGTCCCCGTCGTGTTCCGTGTCGTGCTGGTGACGCCTTCGAGCCTCCCGCGCGCGAATCAGCAACCGATCAGCACGCGTACCGTGGTGACCGGCGAGCAGCGGTGCGGATCGGAGCGGGCGGAACATGGAAGCGGTCACGTTCGGTGTGCTCGGACCGGTCACCGCCGAGCGCGACGGCGACATGCTCGCCCTCCGGGGCCCCCGGCACCGCGCCGTGCTGGCCCGGCTGCTCCTGGCCCGGCGGCGGGTCGTGCCACTCGCCCGACTGGTCGAGGACCTGTGGGACGCGCCGCCGCCGCGGGCCGTGGGCGCGGTGCGTACCTTCGTCGGCGATCTGCGCCGCGCCCTGGAACCCGACCGCCCGCCGCGCGCACCGGCCCGGCTGCTGGCCACCGAAGGCCCCGGCTACGTCCTGCGCGCGGCACCGGACGCCGTGGACGCGTGGCGCTTCGAGGCGGCCGTCGCCAAGGCCGACCGGCTGCCGGCCGCGCAGGCCCCGGCCCGCCTCCGGGCGGCACTGGGGGAGTGGCGGGGCCCCGCCTACGCCGAGTTCGGCGAGGCGGACTGGGCCCGCGGCGAGCGCTCCCGGCTCACCGAACTGCGGCTGCGCGCGGTCGAACGCCGGGCGGAGCTCCTCGTGGACCTGGGCCGGGCCGCCGAGGCGGTCCCCGACCTGGACGCGCACGTGACCGAGCAACCCTGGCGGGAGGAGGCCTGGCGCCTGCTCGCCCTGGCCCTGTACCGGACCGGACGCCAGGCGGACGCCCTCGCGGTGCTGCGCCGGGCCCGCGCCCTGCTGGCCGGACACCTGGGTGTCGACCCGGGGCCCCGGCTGCGCCGCCTGGAGGCCCGCATCCTCGCCCAGGACCCGGGCCTGGACCCGCCCGCCGAACCCGCGGAGGCGGCGGCCCGGCTCTGGAACCGCGCGACCGAGGCGTACGACCGCACGGTCGCCGCCGGTGCCCACGCCCGCCTGGAGTCGACCGTCGGCCTGCTGCGCCACCTCGCGGTCACCGGCGGCGACGGACTGGAGGCGGCCCGGGAGCACCGTACGACCGCGGTGGCGGCGGCGGAGGAGACGGGCGACGCGGAACTGACGGCCCGGGTGATCGGCGCTTACGACGTCCCCGCCAACTGGACCCGCAGCGACGACCCCGAAGCCGCCCGGCGGATCGTCGCCGCGGCCGAACGCACCCTCGCCGCCCTGCCCGACGACACCACCGCCGACGCGGCGCGCTGCCCGCTGCTCGCCACCGTCGCCCTGGAGTCCCGGGGCGTACGGTCCCCGCGCGGCCCCCGAGCGGCGGACGAGGCCGTGCGGATCGCCCGCCGCCTGGACGACCCCGCACTGCTCGCCTTCGCCCTCAACGGCGCCTTCATGCAGTCCTGCACCACCGCCGGGCTGGCCCCGCGCCGCGACGCGATCGGCGCCGAACTCGTCGCGCTCGCCGCCCGGCACGGCCTGGTCAACCACGCGGTCGTCGGCCACCTGATCCGCGTCCAGGCACGCTCGGCCCTCGGCGACTTCACCGCCGCCGACGAGCACGCCACCGCCGTCGACCGCCTGGCCGAACGGCACGAACGGCCGCTCGTGTCCGTCTTCACCCAGTGGTACCTGGCCCTGCGCCGGGCCGCCACCGGCAGCCCGTACGACAGCGCCGCGGCCGCCTACCGGTCCGCCGCCACGCGGCTGGACGGCGCGGGGATGCCGGGCCTGGAACGCGGACTGCTGCCCCTCGCCCTGCTCGGTCTGCGCCTGGCCCACGGGCGCCCGGCGGAGGTGGACCCGGGCGCGGAGTGGGGGCCGTATCGTCCCTGGGCCGAACCGTTCGGCCTTCTGGCCGACGGCCGTGACGCCGAGGCCCGGACGGCGCTGAGGGCCCTCCCACAGCCGCCGCCCGACCTCCTGTACGAGGCCCTGTGCTGCGCCGAGGCCGCGCTCGCCCTCGAACTCGGCGACCGGACCGCACTGGAGCGGACGTACGAACGGCTGCTGCCCGCGGCCGGGGAACTCGCGGGCGCGGGCAGCGGGTTGCTCACTTTCGGACCGGTCGACGGCTGGCTCGCGGCGATCTGCCGGGCGCTCGGTCCGTCCGGTCCGTCCGGTCCCTTTGGCCCTGCCGGTCCTTTCAGTTCCTGAAATGCACCGCCAGCCGCTCCCGCAGCTCCTCGGGGCTGATCCCGTACGTCTCCAGCACCCGCACCCCGTCGGGGCCGGTGGCGAAGACGCCGTGGTCCGTGTGGACGCGGGAGACGCACGCCGTGCCGGTGAGCGGATACACGCACCGCGGGACCAGCTTGGGTGAGCCGTCGCGGGCGAACAGCTTCATCATCACGTAGACCCGCCTGACGCCGATCGCCAGGCCCATCGCCCCCGCCGACGGCCGGGACGGCGTCCGGGGCCCCGGTGTGCCAGTTGGCGAGAACGCCCCGCCCGGACACCTGGAACGCCCCGAGCACGCACACGTCCAGATGACCGCCGCGCATCATCGCGAACGAGTCGGCGTGAGGGAAGTACGCGGCCCCGGCAGCTCGGTCACCGGGACCTTGCCTGCGTTGGTGAGGTCGGGGTCGATCTCCTCACCCACGGCGGCGGGCCCCATGCCGAGCATGCCGTTCTCGGTGTGCAGCACGATCCCGGCGTCGGGGTCGAGGTGGTCGGCGATGCGGGTCGGCTGCCGCGAGGGCATGGTCGTCCCGGCCCACCGCACAACGGACGGCCTGCTTCTCCTCGCCGAGCTCGACGAGGAGGAGCCGGCCGACGTGTACGCGCCCGAGCGCTACCGCGACCGGCCCGGCGACCGCCCGGACCTCGCCGCACTGCGGACCGAGCTGGAGCGTGTCGGCCGCAGCGGCTTCGCCGTCAACCAGGAACGCTCCGAGCGGGGCCTGGTGGCGGCGGCCCGGGCGCTGGAGGCGGGCCTGTCGGGGGCGATGCCGAGCGTGCGCTACGACCCGCGCGGCCTCCCCTCCCTGGTCGCGACGCTCGACGCGGCGGCCCGGGCACCGGAGGCGGACCTGGCGGCGGAACGCTGAACCCGGCGGCCGGGCATGTCCGGCGCGGCGGTTGCCCCGGCCCGCGCCGGGTACCCGACCGCGCATGAAGTGGCAACAGGTGCAGGACGGTCCGTCCGCGGTGTACGTGGTGGTCCTCGACCCCGGTGAGGACGCGCTCGCCGAAATCACCGCCTTCGCCCGTGACCGGTCGCTCGGGGCGTCCCAGGTGACCGCCGTGGGCGCCTTCTCGGAGGCGGCCGTCGGCTGGTTCGACCGGCAGGCCAAGGACTACCGGCACATCCCGGTGGAGGAGCAGTGCGAGGTGCTGTCGCTGATCGGGGACATCGCCGTCGCCGACGACGGGCCGACCCCGCACCTGCACGCCGTACTGGGCCTGTCGGACGGCTCCACCCGCGGCGGCCACCTGTTGTCCGGCCGGGTCTGGCCGACGCTGGAGGTCGTCGTCCGGGACAGCCCGGCCGAACTGGCCAAGACCCACCGCCCCGACATCGGCCTGGCCCTGATCGACCTGGGCTGACTCCGCACCCACCCCGGGAGGCGCGACCATGACACAGCGCATTCGAGACGTGATGTCACCCGCCGCGGTGGCCGTCGAGCCCATGACCACGGTGGCGCGAGCGGCCCGGCTGATGCGCGAGGAGGACATCGGCGACGTTCTGGTGACCTACGACCGGGATCTGTTCGGTGTGCTCACCGACCGCGACATCGTGCTCCGCAGTGTCGCCGACGGCCACGACCCCGGCGACACCACGGTCGGCTCGGTGTGCACCCCACCGCCCGTCGTCACCCTCGGACCGGACGACAGCACCGACCACGCGGCCGAGTTGATGCGACGACACGCCATCCGGCGGCTTCCGGTCGTCGAGCACGGTGGCGTCCCGGTCGGCGTGGTCACCCTCGGCGATCTGGCCGCCGCCGACGACCCGCGCTCCGCCCTGGCGGACATCAATGAGGCTCCGCCCGACCACTGACACTTCCGACCGCCGCGCCCCGGGCCGCCGGCGCCCTCGGCCACACCGGCGCCCCCGACCGTCAAGCTCCAGACCGTCACGCCCCAGACCGTCACGGAGGAACGGTATGAACGACCGACGCCGCCCCCACGGGGCCACGGAACCCGCTCCACGCGCGCGCTCCGGCACGATCGGCCGGCGCTCCCCGCGCACCGGCACCGAACCGGTCACCGCGCAGAGCCCGCTGCGGCTACGGCTGCTGCTCTCGGCCGTCTTCCTGCCGCTCTTCGTCGCCGGGGCCGCGTTCTTCGGCGTGTGGGCCGCGGACACCGGCTCCGGCGACAGCCCCGGACGCGGCAGCCTGGTGGTCCTCGCCGCCGTGTGCGCGGCGTTCGCCCTGCTGGCCGCGGCGGACCTGATGGTCGTGATCGGCCGGCTGCGGCGCGAACGGGGCACCCCCGTACCGCACTGACCCCGGAACCCGAGGGGGGGACGGAGGAGGAAGCGTCATGGCTGCCCCGGCACGAGCACCCGCGACGGGCCCTCGCGAGGACCGCCGCGCCACCACCCGCACCGCGAGGCTGCGCAACCGGATCCCCGAACCCGACGAGGAACCCGACCTGCTCGGCCAGTACCTGACCCAGATCGGCGCCACCCCCCTGCTGACAGCCGAGGACGAGGTGCGACTGGCCACGCGCATCGAGGCCGGTGTCCGGGCTCTGGAGGAGCTGGAGTCGGCCGACACCGGCGACCCCGCCCCGACACCCGGACGGCGCCGCGCGCTGGAGGAGGCCGTCCACGACGGCCAGGCCGCCAAGGACCACATGGTGCGCGCCAACCTGCGGCTCGTGGTGTCGATGGCCAAGCGCCACGCCCACCGCGGGCTGCCCCTCCTGGACGTCATCCAGGAGGGCAACCTCGGACTGATCCGGGCCGTGGAGAAGTTCGACCACACCAAGGGCTTCAAGTTCTCCACGTACGCCACCTGGTGGATCCGCCAGGCCATCGAGCGCGGTCTGGCGACCCACGCCCGCACCGTACGGCTGCCGGTGCACGTCGTGGAGCAGTTGCAGAAACTCGCCAAGGTCGAACGGAAGCTCCGCGGGAGCCTCGACCGCGAGCCGACCGCCGACGAGGTGGCCGCTGACAGCGGCATCGACGAGGAGAAGGTCGTCTGGCTGCGCCGCGTCGGACGGAACTCCGTCAGCCTGGACACCCCGGTCGACGAGACCGGCGAGACCGTCGTCGGCGACCTCATCCCCGACACCGAGGTCCTCCAGGCACCGGAGGTCGCCGAGTTCCAGGCGCTCGCGGCGGAACTGCGGGAGGCCGTGGGCACCCTCGCGCCCCGGGAGGCCCTCATCCTCAGCCTGCGCTACGGCCTGCACGACGGCCGCCCCCGCACCCTGCACCAGGTGGCGCAGCATGTCGGCCTGACCCGGGAACGCGTCCGCCAGCTGGAGAAGGCGTCCCTGGAGCACCTCCGTGCCCCGGAGACCCGGGACCGGCTCCTGGACTGGGCGAGCTGAACTCGGCCGCTGGGGCCGGCCGGCCTCAGCGGCCGTCCATCCGCAGCCGGGCGCCCTGCCGCAGCAGCTCGCGCTGGACCAGGCGGTAGGGCAGGCCGCGCGGACCGCGTCCGTGCCGGACGGTCAGCGCCGCGCACACCCCGGCCGCCTGGCCGGTGGCCATGGCGATGGGCATGACCCGGTACGACGAGTGCGCCACGTGCGTCCCGGAGATGCAGCGTCCGGCCACCAGCAGCCGCTCGGTGTCCCGGGGCACCAGGCAGCGCAGCGGGATGTCGTAGAAGCTGCCCTGCGGGACCCGCTTGAGGACGGTGCCGGAACCGCGCGGGTTGTGGATGTCGACCGGGTAGGCACCGTGCGCGACCACGTCCGGGAAGGTGCGCGCGGCCAGGATGTCGTGTCCGGTCAGCTGGTAGTCGCCGAGTACGCGACGGCTCTCCCGCACCCCGATGTGCGTGCCGCTCTGCACCACGTACGACTCCTCGAAGCCGGGCACACGGGTGCGCAGGAAGCGGTCGATCTGGGAGAGCTGGCGCCGGGCCGTGTACTCGGCCCGGGTGAGGTCCCACACGTTGGTGCCGAGCACACGGTTGACCCGGGTGCTGTTCACGGCGATCTCGCGCGGGTGCGGGGTCGCGAAGAAGAGGATGTCCTCCCGCGGCAGCCGGAGCTCGCCGTTCGCCCTGGCCTCCTCGATCAGGTCCCACAGACCGTGCACACCTCGCCACTGGTCGGGATGGGCTCGCACGTAGTCGGCGAAGTCCGGCCGCGCGAAGTCCGCGACACGGAACATCAGCGTCATCGGCTGCACCAGCCCGTCCTCGGGCCGGCCGATCTCGTACGGCGCCCCGCAGGACGTCGCCACGTCACCGTCTCCCGTGCCGTCCACGACCACCCCGGCGTCGATCACCACCGGCCCCGACTTGGTCTCGAACACCACCCGCCAGCCGGAACCGTCGTCGAGGGGCAGAGCGCCGGACGCGAAGGAGTGGAACAGCATCCGCACCCCCGACTCGTCCATCATCTCGAGCAGCGAGAGCTTGAAGAGCTCCGGGTCGAAGGGGACCGTGTACCCGGTCTTCGGTGAGGGCGGGAGACAGCCCCCGCGCCCCATGAGCCGGTCGAGCAGCTGCCACAGCACGCCCGCGACCACCGGCTCACCCTCGCCGTGGTCGGTGGGCAGCAGCCGTGAGGTGTCCCCGGCCTCGGTGAACGCGGCCTGCTTGTGCTCGTTGTGGAACGACATCAGCGGCATCACCAGCGCCACGGTCGCGTTTCCGCCGAGGAACCCGTACCGCTCCACCAGTACGACGTCGGCCCCGGCGTCGGCCGCGCCGACCGCGGCGGCGAACCCGGCGGGACCCCCGCCCACCACCAGGACGTCACACCGGCCCCCGTGCCGGGCGGGTCGCGGCGGCAGGGTGACCGTGCGGGGCTCGCGGGGCTCTTCCAGGATCGGCATCGCTCTCCTCAGGGCTCCTCGACGGTCAGATGGTCAGATGGTCAGGCGGTCAGGCGGTCAGAACCAGGCGGTCGGTCAGGCGTGCAACGGCCGCGGCTCGGAGACGCACCGCTCGTGCCCGGCTGCCCGCGTCTGCGCCCGCGTCCGCGTCTGCGCCCGCGTCCCGTCGCCGCCCTTGTCATCCTGACCGGCCTCGCAGGCGTCGCCGTTCTCGGCGGCCTCCCCGATCTCGTCCAGCAGCGAACCGCAGCGCACGCAGGTCTCCCGGGCCGCCACGGACAGTTCCCGCATCCGGGACCGGAGGTCCTCCCTGCGCTGCGGGTACTCGTCCCACAGCCGGTCCACCTCCGCGAGCAGCAGCCCGGCCTGCTCCCGCGCCACGCCCACCAGCGCCGGTGCGCCCAGCCGACGCGCGAAGTCGAAGACCTTGCCGGAGTAGGGCAGCGGCAGCACCGGCACGCCGGTGAGCGCCGCGAAGATCACGAAGTGGAGCCGCATGCCGACGGCCACGTCCAGATGGCGCATGAAGCCGAGCACCTGACCCGGGCTGTAGTCGCCGTGCAGGATCCGGCCCTTGTCCGGCGCCGTCATGTGGGACAGCACGGCGTGCGCGTGCCGTACGTCGTGCCGCTCCATCGGCAGGAACACGACGTGCGCGTCCAGCCGCCGCACGAGGAAGTCCGCGACGTCGGCGAGCAGCGCGTGGTAGTCGCCCTCGTCGAGCTTCTCGGCGGCCCGGCCCGGTTCGCGCACCGACATCCCCACCAGCCGGGCGCCGCAGGGGATGCCCTCGTCGCGCATCATGGCCTCGGTGAAGGGCTCGGGGCCCAGCAGCAGGGCCGGGTCGGCGGTGACCGAGACCTCGCGTTCCAGACCGACCTCCTCCAGCACCAGTCGGGACTCCTCGTCCCGCACCACGACGTCGTCCATGTCCGCCAGCACGGTGCGCACCGCGTCCCGGTCCTCGGCGTCCGTCAGCGGCCCCGCCCCGACGGCGTAGGCGAAGGTGGGCACGTTCCGGGTCTGCGCGGCGCGCACCAGCCGCAGGTAGCGCCGAGCCTCGCCGTCGTAGAGGATGCCGCCACCGCCCAGCACCAGGAGGTCCAGGCCGGGCAGCACGTCGAGGACGTGGTTGCGGCTTACGCCCTCCCAGGGCACCACCTCGTCGGCGTCGGGGTGATGGGTACGGGTGTGCTCCGCGTTCCGGCTCAGGACGATCAGGTGCGCGTCGGGCCGCTGGGCGCGCAGGCAGCTCAGCACACACGTCAGGATCGCCTCGTCGCCGATGTTGAAACCGCCGTAGGAACCGAGCACGCCGATGCGCGGGCCCGGCCGGGCGGGGGGCGGATGCGAGGGGGCAGTGGTCATCCGGGGCTCCCGTCACGTCGGAGTCGGCCGGCCCGCCGGCCTGGGTGCGCAGACCGCGCACGCTGCCGGGTTGCCTGCGCCGCTCCGTGGAAACACCCTGACCAAGAACTCGTACGCGGTCCCGTCTCCCCACAGCCACCAAGGAGCACCGGTGAACGTCTCCCTCAGCGTCTGGCTGCTGACCGTCGCGGGCCTGTGCGTCCTGGTCGCCGCCGACTTCTTCATCGGCCGCAAGCCGCACGACGTGTCGATCAGGGAAGCCGGGATCTGGACGGCGGTCTGGGTGGTTCTGGCCTGCCTGTTCGGTGTGGGGCTCCTGGTGTTCGCGGGCGGCGCGCCCGCCGGCGAGTTCTTCGCCGGCTACGTCACCGAGAAGTCGCTCAGCGTCGACAACCTCTTCGTCTTCGTCCTGATCATGGCCAAGTTCGCGGTGCCCTCGCAGTACCAGCAGCGGGTGCTCATGGTCGGCGTCATCATCGCCCTGGTGCTGCGCGCCGCGTTCATCGCGGCCGGCGCGGCGATCATCTCCGCCTTCTCCTGGGTCTTCTACATCTTCGGCGCCTTCCTGATCTGGACCGCCTGGAAGCTCATCCAGGACGCCCGCAAGGGCGGGCACGACGAGGAGTACGAGGAGAACAAACTGCTGAAGACGGTCGAGCGCCGCTTCGGCGTCGCCGACCGGTACCACGGCACCAAGCTGTGGATCGAGGAGAACGGCAGGCGGGTCATGACCCCGATGCTGGTCGTGATGCTCGCGATCGGCTCCACCGACGTCCTGTTCGCCCTGGACTCGATCCCCGCCATCTACGGACTTACCCAGGACCCGTACATCGTGTTCACGGCCAACGCGTTCGCCCTGATGGGCCTGCGCCAGCTGTACTTCCTCATCGGCGGCCTGCTGAGGAGGCTGGTGCATCTCTCGTACGGCCTGTCGGTGATCCTGGGCTTCATCGGCGTCAAACTGGTCCTGCACGCCCTGCACGAGTCCGGGGTCCACGTGCCGGAGATCGGGATTCCCTTCTCACTCGGCTTCATCGTGCTCGTCCTCGCGGTCACCACGGCGACGAGCCTGGCGGCCGCGAGGAAGCAGGAGCAGGGGCAGGGGCAGGGGCAGGATCGGGGCCGGGACGGCGGCTGACACAGGGGTACTGAATGGTCCAGCCCACGCTGCCGACCCCCGAGCTGTAGAACGCGCAGACGCCGAGGACTCGCCGTACTGACCGGGTGCCGGCGTCACCCACCAGCCCGAGACGTCCTCCCGCCGCCCCTCAGCAGCCCGCCGGGAGGGCTTGCCGTGCGAGACGACGCGGGTGCCGTGGTAGTCCGGATCGACTCCTCGCCACCGCCCCGGCACAAACGTCGGGACCGGAGCTCGGCGGAGCTCCGGTCCCGTACGCGCTGGGGTGCGGATCAGGCGGCGACGGCCTCGTCGGCGTGACCGTGCAGCCGGGCGACGACCTCGGTGAGCTGGGCGGCGACCTCGGCGTCGTCCGCCGGGTGGGTCTCGGCGAAGCGGGTGACCGAACCCGGGATGGACAGCTTCAGGTCCTCGATCACCTTGCCGCCGGCGATGCCCACGGCCTTACGGGTGTCGTCCTGCGCCCACACGCCGCCGTACTGGCCGAAGGCGGTGCCGACCACGGCGGTGGGCTTGCCGGCGATGGCGCCGGCACCGAACGGACGGGACAGCCAGTCGATGGCGTTCTTCAGGACGGCCGGCATGGTGCCGTTGTACTCCGGCGAGAAGAACAGGAAGGCGTCGGTGGCCTGCGCGGCCTCGCGCAGCTTCGCGGCGGCCGCCGGGACGCTGCCCTCCACGTCGATGTCCTCGTTGTAGAAGGGGATGTCGGCCAGCCCCTCGAACAGCTGCACCTCGGCGCCCTCGGGGGCGAACTTGGCGGCTGCCTCGGCGAGCTGGCGGTTGTGTGAACCGGCGCGAAGGCTGCCGACGAGCGCAAGGATGCGGACAGACATGAGTACTCCCACTGATGGAGCAGACGCTGCGGGGCAGACGCTGCTGAAACACTGCCGTAAAGGATCCGGACCGGGGTCCGTTTAATTTCTAACATCCCAAACGGACCGCGGTCCAGTTTTCTTCCCGATGCCTTAGGCTGGGTTCATGCCCGCCGCCCTGCCGCCCTTCCCGAAACCCCAGGAGACCGTCGGCCCGCCCGAGTTGCTGCAACTCGGCACGGGGGCCGCCGCCACGGGGACCGAGGAGGACGAGCCCTGCCTGCGCGCCGACGCCGCGCGCAACCGGGCCCGGCTGCTGGAGGCCGCCGCCCGGCTGGTCGCCGAGCACGGTGCGGCCGGCGTCACGATGGAGGCGGTGGCCGCGGCCGCCTCGGTGGGCAAGGGCACGGTCTTCCGCCGCTTCGGAGACCGCACCGGCCTGCTCATGGCGCTCCTCGACCACTCCGAGAAGAACTTCCAGGCCGCGCTCCTCGGCGGCCCGCCGCCCCTGGGGCCCGGGGCGCCGCCCGTCGAGCGGCTGCGCGCCTTCGGCTGCGCGATGCTGCGCCGCTCCATCGCCGAACTGGACCTGCAACTGGCCGCCGAGCCGAGCGCGGAACGCCGCTACACCTCCGCACCGCGCCGCTTCCTGCGCGGCCACGTGGCCCTGCTGTTGCGACAGGCGGTCCCGGACGCGGACAGCGAGCTCCTCTCCCACACGCTGATGGCGTACCTCGACGCCGCCCTGGTCCACCACCTCACCGAGCAGTGCGGGGTGCCTCCGACGCGGCTGCGGGCGGGCTGGACGGACCTGGTCGCACGGGTGACCCGCACCGAGCCCCCCCCGGCCTGACCCGCGGCGACCGCGCCCACAGGGCGCCCACGTGCCCACAGGCCGACCGGATTTCGTCCAGTACGGCACCGTCGGCCTGTACGACGACGAGGCCGCCCGGTGGAGGTTCTCAAACGCTCGGGTGCCCGTGCGGTCGTCACCCTCGGTCCCGAGGCCGTCGAGGGAGCGCACGCCCTGCTCATGGACCACGAGACCGTCGGTCACAGTGCCGCCCGGCACCTCTACGACCGCGGGCGCCGCAGGATCGGTGTCGTGCCCGCGGAGGACGGACTGGAGGTCTTCTCGCCACCGCGCCTGGCCGGCGCCCGCCGCGCCGTGCGCGACCCCGCCGCCGCGGTGGCGTTCGTGCGCGACCCCGCCGCCGCGCCCGAGCGCCACAAGGTGCTGGGCGCGGCGGCGGTGCACCGCGAGTCGAGCCGACCGGCGGCCGGCTCCGCCCCGCTGCTACTGGCCGCCCTGCCCGGCCTGGCCCTCGGCCTGCGCCTGCTGCTCGGCGACCGACTTGCGGACCTCGTCCATGTCGAGCTTCCGGGCCTGGTCGATGACGTCCGTCAGGGCCTCCTCGGGCAGCGCGCCCGGCTGCGCGAACACGGCCACCTGGTCCCGGACGATCATCAACGTCGGAATCGACTGGATACCGAAGGCCTGCGCGAGCTCCTCCTGCGCCTCGGTGTCCACCTTGCCGAACACGAGGTCGGGGTTGGCCTCGGCCGCCTTCTCGTAGACCGGGGCGAACTGCTTGCACGGACCGCACCACGACGCCCAGAAGTCGATCAGGACGAACTCGTTGTCCGTGACCGTCTGGTCGAAGTTCTCCTTGGTGAGTTCCACGGTGCTGGTCATGAGGTAATCACTCTTCCTGGTTCCGGGTGCGAGGCCGTCGGCACAACACTGCCGATCTGGTGGGTATTCCGCGCACGTACCCATGTGGCCACGTCGCACACCACCCACCAGACTGACCCCATGACGCAATCGGATTCCATCGCGTACGACGTCGTCGTGATCGGCGCGGGCCCCGTGGGGGAGAACGTCGCCGACCGCACCCGCGCGGCCGGGCTGTCCACCGCGATCGTGGAGAGCGAACTGGTCGGCGGTGAATGCTCCTACTGGGCGTGCATGCCCAGCAAGGCCCTGCTGCGCCCGGTCCTCGCCCGCGCGGACGCCCGTCGCCTGCCCGGTCTGAGCCGGTCGGTGCGGGAGCCGCTCGACGCGGCGGCGGTCCTCGCCCGCCGCGACGAGTTCACCTCTCACTGGAAGGACGACGGCCAGGTCCAGTGGGTGGAGGGCATCGAAGTCGATCTGTACCGCGGGCAGGGACGGATCGCCGGGCCGCGCACGGTCGAGGTGGCCGCGCCCGACGGCACCCGCCGGGTGCTGACCGCCCGGCACGCCGTCGCCGTCTGCACCGGCAGCGGCGCCGCCCTGCCCGGCCTGCCCGGACTCACCGAGGTACGCCCCTGGACCAGTCGCGAAGCCACCAGCGCCAAGAGCGCGCCCGGCTGGCTGATCGTGGTCGGCGGCGGAGTCGTCGCCGTCGAGATGGCCACCGCCTGGCAGGCCCTCGGCTCCCGGGTGACGCTCCTGGTGCGCGGTGACGGCGGCCTGCTCACCCGTATGGAGCCCTTCGCCGGCGAACTGGTGGCCGAGGCGCTCACCGACGCCGGCGTCGACCTGCGCACCGGCACCTCCGTCGAGTCCGTGACCCGGGAGGGCGGCACCGTCGTCGCCGTCACCGACACCGGCGACCGCATCGAGGCCGACGAGATCCTCTTCGCCACCGGCCGCGTTCCCCGCACCGACGACATCGGCCTGGACACCGTCGGCCTGGAACCGGGCTCCTGGCTCACCGTCGACGACAGCCTCCGGGTCGAGGGCCACGACTGGCTCTACGCCGTCGGCGACGTCAACCACCGTGCCCTCCTCACCCACCAGGGCAAATACCAGGCACGCGTCGCGGGCGCCGCCATCGCCGCCCGCGCCTCCGGTGTGCCGGACCTGGACTCCGGCCCGTGGGGCGCGCACGCCGCGACCGCCGACCACGACGCCGTCCCCCAGGTGGTGTTCACCGACCCCGAGGCGGCGTCCGTCGGCCTGACCCTGGCCGAGGCCGAGCAGGCAGGCCACCGCGTCCGCGCCGTCGACGTCGACCTCGCGACGGTGGCCGGCGCCAGTCTGCACGGCGACGGCTACAAAGGGCGCGCCCGCATGGTCGTCGACCTGGAGGACGAGATCGTCCGCGGCGTCACCTTCGTCGGCCCCGGCGTCGGCGAGATGATCCACTCCGCGACCGTCGCCGTCGCCGGGCAGGTCCCGATCAGCCGCCTGTGGCACGCGGTCCCGTCCTACCCGACGATCAGCGAGGTGTGGCTGCGGCTGCTGGAGTCGTACCGGGACAACTGACGAGGCACACACCGCACAGCCGCTGGGGCGGCACGGGCGGGGTGGTCGCAACGGTCCCCTCCGAACGCCGGGCGGCCCCAGCGTCTGCCCCTGCCCCAGCGTCTGCCCCTGCCCCAGCGCCTCCCCCCCCGTCCAGCGCCCTCGCGCCCTCGCGCCCCTTCAGACCGCCGGCCCCGCCGCCCCTGGCAGCGCGAACCCCAGGGCCGCCGCCGCCCGCTGCGGCGTCGCCTGCCCCCACAACTCCGCCATCGCCCGGTTCGACGCCAACGACCGCAGCTCGGCCCGGTCCAGATACAGCACGCCGTCGAGATGATCCGTCTCGTGCTGCACGATCCGCGCAGGCCAGCCCGCGAACACCTCGTCCACCGCCCGCCCGTGCTCATCCCGCGCCAGCAGCCGAACCTCGTCGTGCCGCGCCACCACCGCCTGCCAGCCCGGCACGCTCAGACAGCCCTCGAAGAACGCGGCGCGCCCGGCACCCACGGCCTCGTACGACGGATTCACCAGCACTCGGAACGGCTGCGGCACCCGCCCTCGTGCCACCCGCACCTCGTCCGGCACCGGGGCCGAGTCCTCGATGACCGCGATCCTGAGCCCGACCCCCACCTGCGGCGCGGCCAGTCCGACACCCGGTGCCGCGTGCATGGTGAGGCGCAGCGCCTCGACGAACCGCGCCAGCAGCGATGGTTCCAACTGCCCGTCGAAGGGCTCGGCCACGCGCCGCAGCACCGGATCGCCGGCCGCGACGATCGGCAACGGGCCGCCCACGGCGATCAGTTCCTCGACCCGTTCGGCAAGAGATGCGCGATCACTCGGAGTTCCCATCGCGCCAGGATGCCACGGCGCCTGCCACCCACAACACCGCCGATATGACGTCCGCCACTGCAAGGGCCGGGAACCCGACGCACCCCCCGCCCCGACCACCTCCGCAGTCCCCGCGGACGAGGCCCCAGCGCGGTCGGGGCTTCGTCTTCGGTCGCCCGATCCCACGCGCGGCGCCAGACAGCAGGGGCCGCCGGCCGCCGGCCATCTGCCAGGTGTCAGCAGTCAGGTGTCAGCAGTCAGGGATCAGGCGTCAGCGGTCGGCGAAGTCCCCCGCCAACGCGGCGGCGATCCGCAGCTGCGCGTCGGCCTCCTCCTGCCGCCCCTGCCGTTCGAGCGTGCGTCCCAGCATCAGCCGGGCATACTGCTCGACGGGCTCGCGCTCGACGACGACCCGCAGCTCGGCCTCCGCACGCCGCAGTTGGGCCGAGTGGTAGTAGGCGCGTGCCAGCAGCAGCCGCGGTCCGGTCTGCTCGGGAACCTCCCCGACCAGCCCGCTCAGCACCCGCGCTGCGGCGGCGTAGTCCTTGGCGTCGAAGAACATCCGTGCGCGCTCCCAGCGCTCCGCCGGCGTTCCGTGGTCGTAGTACGTCGTGTCCACTCGTGGCCTCCTTCGGCGTACTGCAACCACCCCGCATGGTTGAACATTCCACCATCCGAATTCCGTCACCGGGGCCTCTTTGCACCCGGCCACGGTGACGGCCGGGGGACGGTCTGACGCGGAGGGCCGTCCGGCGCTAGGTTGGGCTGCATGAGCAACCTTGACCGCGAAGCGGTTCCCAGCCTGTGCGGCGGCCGCGGCTTCGTGGTGGCGGAGCCCGTACGGGAACTCCTCAGCCCCCGTCACGTCAAGCTCGGCGAGTCCACCGAGGTCCGCCGACTGCTGCCCAACCTGGGCCGGCGCATGATCGGCGCGTGGTGCTTCGTCGATCACTACGGACCCGACGACATCGCGGACGAGCCCGGCATGCAGGTGCCGCCGCATCCGCACATGGGCCTGCAGACGGTCAGCTGGCTGCACGAGGGTGAGGTACTGCACCGCGACTCCACCGGCAGCCTGCAGACCATCCGGCTCCGCCAGCTGGGCCTGATGACCTCCGGTCACGCGATCAGCCACTCCGAGGAGAGCCCACGCTCGCACGCCCGTCACCTGCACGGCGCGCAGCTGTGGGTGGCTCTCCCGGACGCCCACCGCCACACCGACCCGCACTTCGAGTTCCACGCCGAACTGCCTCATGTCACGGCGCCGGGCCTGACGGCCACCCTGCTCCTGGGCACCCTCGACGGCACCACCTCGCCCGGCACGACGTACACCCCGATCGTCGGCGCCGACCTGGCCCTCGCGAGCGGTACGGACGTACGCCTCCCGCTGGAACGGGACTTCGAGTACGCCGTCCTGTCCATGTCCGGCGAGGCCCACGTCGACGGTGTGCCGCTGGTACCCGGCTCGATGCTCTACCTCGGCTGCGGCCGCGACGAACTTCCCGTGCGCGCCGACTCGGAAGCGGGCCTGATGCTCCTCGGCGGCGAGCCGTTCGAGGAGGAGCTGATCATGTTCTGGAACTGGATCGGACGGTCGCAGGAGGAGATCGTACAGGCCAGATGGGACTGGATGGAAGGGTCCCGGTTCGGTGAGGTCCAGGGCTACGACGGCGCCCCGTTGCCAGCCCCCGAGCTGCCGGCGGTCCCGCTGAAGCCTCGCGGAAGGGCCCGTTGACCTGTGAGAAGGGTTGACGGACTGGTGACGGCCAGCCGGACGGCCGTCCTATGTCCTCCCTGAAGGGGTTCTCGCGGGTGCAGTGTGGCTGGGTGTGCGGCACAAGCTCGAAGTGCTGTGCTGTGCTGTGCGGTGCCGTGCCGTGCCCGGCGAGGATGTGTCCATCTGTGGGTGGCTGTGGCAGGACACTTGCCAACCCTTTGCCAACTCTACTGACGCGTCATCGGGTCATGGCGAAGCTCGATACTTACGTCTACCGCGATGGCGTCGTCACAGCAGGCTGGGTGATGGCCGGGTGAATTGCGTACCGGCGTCCGACCGGTCGCAAGCGCTGATGCGCGAACTTGCTGCTCCGGCTGTCATCTTGTGAGGGTCCTACAAGAAGGGTGCTTGCTTGTAGCGGTGAGGCTCGTGAAGCTGCCTCCTGGGGGGACATGCTGAAAGGCTCGCAGCAGGTTCTTCGTCTGCTGGGTGGTACGGGCGCAAAACGGGTGGACGCATGATCCTGTGCTTGACTCTCCCACCGTGTCAGGGCCTGCACTGGGAGACATCATGTTCACCATCGGAGACTTCGCCAGGCATGGCCGCGTGTCGGTCCGCATGCTGCGCCATTACGACGCCGTCGGGCTACTGCGCCCGGCCCACGTCGACCCGTCCAGCGGCTACCGCTACTACCGGGCCACCCAGCTCGCTCGGCTCAACCGCGTCATCGCCCTCAAGGACCTGGGGTTCACCCTGGACCAGGTCCGGTCGATCCTCGACGAGGACATCAGCACCGAGGAGCTCCGCGGCATGCTGCGGCTGCGCCGGGCGGAGCTGGAATCCGCCGCCACCGAGGCGGCGGCACGAATGGCCCGGGTTGAGGCAAGGCTCCGGACGATCGAAAGCGAGGGCACCATGCCTCCCAACGACGTTGTCGTCACCTCCCTTCCCCTGATCCGGGCGGCCGAGCTAGCCGCCACTGCAGCGAGCTTCGAACCACAGGACATCGGGCCGGTCATCGGCCCACTCTTCGACGAACTGTGCCGTCGGCTCGATGACGCGGGCACCACCCCGGTCGGCCCCGGCGTTGCCCGCTACGAGGAAGCGCCCGGCGAGGACCCGATCACCGTGCGGGCCGCAATACCGGTGGCCGGAGGGGCAGGTGGCCTCCCGATAGTTGAGGTGCCCGGCGTTCCGCTGACGGCCACGATCATCCACCACGGGCCGATGGACGGCGTGCTACCCACCGCGCACGCGCTCGCTCACTGGATCGCCGCTCACGGTTACCGCCCCGTTGGGCTTGCCCGCGAGGTCTCCCTGGACTGCCCCGACGACACCACCGCGTGGGTGACAGAGCTTCAGCAGCCCATCATCGCCGTCTGACCAGACCGAAGAGAGGACGACAATGACGCATTACATCGGTTCCGGCCCGTACTGCTACGCCAACTCCCTGGCCATGATGCTTGGCGATGCGGCCCCTCCTCCGGCGATCATCGAGGTGCTGACCGGTTCGCCATTCGGCTTCGAGTTGATCGGCGGCACCCTGCCGCTGTTCGACCCCTACGGCTGGGACCCGGACCTGGGCCTGGACGCGGCCCTCGCCCTGCTCGGCGCCCAATGCGAGCGCACTGCTGGCGGCACAGCCGAGGAAGCTGAGGAACGGCTGCGCGAGACGTCCGCCCGAGGGCCCGTCCTGGTCGGCCCCGTCGACATGGGACTGCTGCTCCACCTACCGGGCACACCCAGCACCGACGGCGGCGACCACTTCGTGGTGGTGCTGGAGATCGACGGCGGCACGGTGGTCTTCCACGACCCACACGGCCACCCTTACGCAACGCTGCCGGTCGCGGACTTCCTCGCTGCGTGGGAGGCGAAGGCGATCGGCTACGTCGACGCCCCCTACGTGATGCGCGCAGGCTTCGTCCGGGAGCGCCAGGTCACACCAAAGGAGGCGCTGCGACGGTCTCTGCCCGATGCGCAGCGGTGGCTGGCGGGCCGCGGCGACCGGCCCGTCCCAGCGGGAACGCTCGGCGGGGCCGCCGGCGTGGAAGCCTTGGCCGCCCAGGCAGACGGCGGACTCGACGCGGGAACGCGCGGGTTCATGGCGCACTTCGCCGTTCGCGTGGGCGCGCGCCGCCTCACCGACGCCGCACACTGCCTGGAGTTGCTGGGACTCTCCGGTGCGGCGGCGGTCGCGGCCGGGCAATCCCGGCTGGTCGGCAGCCTTCAGCACCCGCTGGTCACGGGCGAGGACCAGGCTGTGGCCGACCTCCTGCGCCAGCTTGCCCCGACCTATGAGCGGCTACGTACCGCACTCACGTCCGAGACTCGCTGACGATGGTGAGAGCCGGGCGTCGTCCCTGCCTTGGGACACGGCGCCCGGTCCGGGTTTCGGTACTCCTCTGGCTGGACCGGTGGAGGTGGGCCACCACCGGGGATCAGTCGCGTTCCGCAACGGAGCATTGGTTCCGGCGAGGCTATTTCTGGCCTACGACACATGAACTCCGGAGCTCGCAAGGACGCTCCGGAGCAACACGACAACTGTGATTCCGACAGGCGACTTGCCTGATGAACCGACGGGACGTGCCAGGTGGACGGCGCGAACGCGGAGTCGGGGTGGCGCAGCTCGAGCAGCACCGGCCTGTCGGGGCGTTCCAGGTAGAGGCGGACGCCGATGATGTCGGGGACCGTGCCGTGCGGTGACGCCGGACGCTGTTCCTCGGGCTCGGGTCCGCTCCGCATCGGCGGGAGGCCGGCGGCGTGGCGCCGTACGAGGTACTCAACACCAAGGTGCTCGCCGCGCTGGGACTCCGGGACGGCACCACGCATCTGGAGGTGTCCACACCCCGGGCGGCGAACTCGTCTTCTGCGAGGTCGCCGGGCGCCCGCCGGGCGGCATCATCCCGCCCGTCCTCCAGTGGCATGTTCCGGTTCCTGGAAGCGAACGGACTGGGTCGCGTCCCGCTTCTGCTGTCGATTCCGATGCACTTCCTGCTGGAACTGCCGGAGCACGTGCTGTGCGACAACGACAGCACTGACGTGCTGCGCAACACCCGGACCATCAGCGGCAGCCGGTTCAGCCAGTGGTTCACCAACGGCAACAACTTCCACGTCGAGCACCACGCCGCGATGGTCGTCCCGATCAACCGGCTCTCGGAGCGCCACGCACTGGCCAAGGAGTGGGCCACGCACACCGAGGAGAGCTACGTGACCTTCTACCGGAAGGTCCTGCGGGAGGCCTCCCGCAACAGCCGCTCGCGCGCGTGAGAACCGGTCCGGTCGGGCGCGCGGGCGGGCCAGGAGCTGAGCGGCGGCGGGCCGCGGTCGACGACGGTGGGGATGCAGAAGGTGCTGCGGGCGTCACGGACCGATGGCCAGGATCTCGGCTCGCCGGCCAGCCCCCAGTCGCTCGGCGAGGAAGCGCCCCCGCCACTGGCTGACCGTGTCCACGGGCACCCACGACTCCGGGGCGACCGCGACAATCGGGTCTTGCCTCCTACCGCGTCCTCTCCTTCCCCTTCTTCACCTGCAGGACCTCGTCCAGGGATGTTTCGCGCCAACGTGCCAGCAGGTCGTGGAAGGCGACGGCTCCGTGGGGATAGGAGTTCGGGCCGTTCGGCCGACCGCGCCCCTCGCGGTTGTAGTAGCCGGGGGTGCACTCGGCGTGGAACCACTCGTGATCGGGCGCGCCCTTGGCCAGGGTGGCGATCCAGTCGTCCTCGGCGTCGCAGGAGGGTTCGATAACGGCGTCACGGGCTTCGGCGGCGGCGACGAGGGCGGCGGCGTGAACCGCCTGCTCGTCCAGGACGTGCGTGAAGTTGACACTGGCGGCGTTCTGCAGGGAGCCCATCTGGATCAGGTTCGGGAAGCCGTTGCCGGTGAAGCCGTGCAGACTGCGCGGACCCCGCTGGGCCCATGCGTGCAGCAACTGGGTGCCACCGCGGCCGTGCACGGGCAGTTTGCCGGAGAGGATGCCGGAGGTGCCCACGGAGAAGCCGGTGGCGAAGACGAGACAGTCGAGTTCGTAGGTGGTGTCGCCGACCACGACGCCGTGGGGGGTGATGCGCTCGATGCCGTGGGTGTCGGCGGTGTCGACCAGGGTGACGTTGTCACGGTTGAACGCGGGGTAGTACTTGTCGGAGAAGGTGGGGCGCTTGCAGGCGTACCGGTACCAGGGCTTGAGCTTCTCCGCGGTGTCCGGATCGGTGACGCACTCCTCGACGCGGGTGCGCAGCTCGTTCATCTTGGCCGCGTCGGCCAGTTCGTAGGCCGCCTCGAACGCCGCCGGGTCGCCGTGCCTGCGGAAGCTGCCCACGAGCTTCTCCAGAAGCACCGCCGAGGAGGTCCAGCGGTCTGCCACGAGGTCCTCTTCGACTGTCTCACCGGAGACGATGCGGAGAAAGTTGTCCCGGCGTCGGCGGGCCCAGCCCTCGTCGTCCGCCGCGACGTCCTGGGCGGTGGTGCGGCGGTTGGCCCGGACATCCACGCTGGAGGGGGTGCGCTGGAAGACGTAGACGTGGCCGGCATCCTCGGCGAGCAGCGGGATGGCCTGGATGCCTGTCGCCCCGGTACCTACGACGCCGACCCGCTTCTTCGCCAGACCGGTCAGGCCGCCGTCCGGGGTGCCGCCGGTGTAGGCGTAGTCCCATCGGGACGTGTGGAAGGTGTGCCCCTGGAACGTCTCGATACCGGGAATGCCGGGCAGCTTCGGCTCGGAGAGGGTGCCGGTGGCGGTGACCACGTAGGTGGCGCTGAAGGCGTCCCCCCGGTCGGTGGCCACAATCCACTTGCCCGACGCTTCGTCCCAGGTCAGCGAGGTGACCGCAGTGGAGAAGAGGGCATCCGTGTACAGGTCGAACTTCTCGGAGATCCGCACCGCGTGGCGGCGGATCTCCTCGCCGGGCGCGTACTTCCACTCCGGTACGTAGCCGGTCTCGTCGAGCATCGGAAGGTACACGTGCGACTCGATGTCGCAGTGGATGCCAGGGTACCGGTTCCAGTACCAGGTGCCGCCGAAATCGCCGCCCTTCTCGATGATCCGGACGCGTTCCACGCCCTGTTGCCGCAGGCGTGCCCCGGCGAGGATGCCGCCGAATCCGCCACCGATGACCGCTACGTCGACGATGTCCCGCAGCGGCTCCCGTTCACTCACCTCTCCGGCATAGGGGTCGGCCGCGTAGTAGCCGAACTCGGCCTCGGTGCTCTGGTACTGACTTGCTCCGTCGGGCCGTACGCGTCGCTCACGTTCGAATCGGTAGCGCTCCTTCAGGGCAGCGAGTTCGCGGTTGCCAACGGCTTGGGGGTCGGTCATGTGGGGGGCCTCAGTTCAAATACTCGATCTTCACAGGGTCAACCCCCCAGACGGGGGCCGACATCCGCTACCGTAACAACCACCGGACAGTACTGTCCGGTTAGTCGTGAGCGCATCACAGTATTCGGCTGGAAACATTCGTTCCCGGGTGTTGAGCCGCCCGGGCGAACGCCCCCACGAGAAGAGGAAGAGTGACCTCCATGCGGCGACTGCCGACCCGCCCCCTCGCAGTGCTCGCCACGATCGGCGCCCTGGCCCTCACCGGATGCGGTACGCAGACAGGAGACCCCGGCGCCCAGGCGTCCTCGCCGGGCGGGAAGCGGACCATAACCGCCCACAAGCTGATGCAGCTCACGGAGGCACACGCGGCCACCGGGATGACCCTGCTGGAAGGGCCGACCTTCGATGCCGACGGCAACCTGCTGGTCGTCGACGTCACCGCTCCCGAGGGGGAGCCGAAGGTGATGCGTGTCGATGTCACCGAGAAGACGGCGCGGACGTTCCACACCGACGGCCGCGGGACCTACACCTCGGCGCAGTTCAGCCCGTACGACGGTCGGCTCTACCTGACGGACTTCTCCGGCGGCGAGATCGTGAGCCTCGCGCCTGACGGCGGAGACCTGCGGGTCTTCTTCTCCGGCCCGGTCGACGGAGCACGGATGAACCCCGACGACCTCGCCTTCGACCGGGACGGCAACCTGTACATCAGCGACTCGCGGGGGATGACCGAGCGCGAGGAGCGCGGACGTGTGGTGCGGATCGACCGGGACGGCGAGAAGGCCACCGTCCTGGCCGACAACCTCGCCGCGACGAACGGCATCTCGTTCGACCGCGACTATCGCGGGCTGTGGGTCAGTGAACTCACCCAGAACCGCGTCTCCTACCTCCGCCTCGACGGGAGCGGAGCGGTGACCTCCCAGCACACGGCCATCCAGGTCGACGGGGGCATCGCCCAGACCGACTCGATCGCCGTGGACGCGGACGGCAACCTGTACCAGGGGCTGCACGGCCGTCCCGCGATGGCGGTGTACGACCAGCACGGCGAGCGGCTCGCGACGATCGAGATTCCCGGCCGTACCTCCGGGCTCGAGTCGGCGACGAACGTGGCGATCACCCCCGGTGGAACCACGGCGTACATGACGGTCAGCGGGCCCGCCGGAGGCTACCTGTACCGCTTCGACGCGCTGGCGGAGGGCGTCCGGCAGTCCAACGGCGGCTGACCGGTCACGGACTCACTCGCCGAGCGGCCGCACCGGTCCCACCGCCACGCCCAGCAGACGCCAGGCCGCCAGGGCCCGGTGCTCCCGGTCGTGCCGGGCGGGGCCGGTGACGGCACCGGAGACCATGGCGACGGCGAGCATGAGGTCGCCCGCGCCTTCCAGCCGGTGACCGGCCGGAAGGCGCTGCCGCAGGGCTCGCTCGACCCGCCCGGACAGAGCCACCGCCTGCTCGTGTGTCCCGGACCGGCCGGCCGCCCCGTAGTCGTGCAGAAGTCCGATGAACGCCGCCGACTCCGTCAGATGCCAGGTGAGTACTCCCAGGACGTCGTCGAAGGAGACGGTGTCGTCCATGGCGGCCTGCTCGACCTGCCGTACGTTCTCCTCCAGCACCGCGGCGGACATGGCGGTGCGGTCGGGAAAGTGCCGGTACAGCACGCCCTGCCCCACGCCGGCCCGCCGTGCGATGGCGGAAAGCGGGACATCCAGACCGTGCTCCGCGTAGACCTCACGGGCGGCGGCGACCAGAGCCGCCCGGTTGCGGGCGGCAGCCTTCGGGCCGCCGTTCGGGGGGCGCCGCCCCTCGTGCGGCGTGGAGAGCTGCTTCACCCCGAAAGGGTACCGGGCCGGCCCGGAAAGGCGTCCTGGGCGGCGTGGATGCGTGGACCCATGCCGCCGCCGTCGTCTGCCGGCACGCGGGCCGAGTCGCCGCCCCCACGCGGCGGAGGAGACCAACGGGGCGGCTGATCGCCGGGGCCGGTCGAGAGGGGTGCCCTCCTCTGCGCCGACCGGCCCCGGCGCTCAGTGGTGCAACCGGAGCCGGTGCGGCCGGTGGGCGGCCGGGCGGCTTCCCGCCATCTCGTCCGAGGCGCTTGTACTGCCGCCCTCGCCGTCAAGGCGGCCGGCCAGTTGGTCGCGCTCCGCGGCGGCACGTCGGGCGGTCTCCCGCTCCCCGCGACGCTTCTTGCTGCGATGGCGCGCGAGTACCGTTCCGGCCAGCAGCATCCACATGCCCAGGCCGAAGATCAGGGTCAGGGCGATGCCGCCGAGAAACGCTCCGAGCGTGCTGATCGTGAACGGTTCACTGCCCAGCAGGGTCACCGTGTAGTCCGGACCGCCGGACAGGTTGTACGCGATCAGCAGACCCGCGAAGGCGGCGGCGCCCGCCATCAGCAGGAGGCCCAGCACCAGCATGGTTCTCACCTCGTCACGAGTGGATGTACTTCGCACGAGTCACCAGGCCGAATGGGGCAAAACGTATATTTCGCCACCCGGGTCGTCCAACCGGACGCGTTCCACCGCGCGACAGCAGGACCGTCATGTTCCGGGCGACGCACGCTCCGGGCGACGCCGGTTCCAGGCCAGGCAGCACGTGCCGGGCCCCACTTGGTCGGGGCTTCTACGCGTCGGTGGAGGCTTCTACGCGGTCATCGGCATCTGCGCGTGACCGCGTCGACGACGAACCCCACCCCGACGCCGAGCATCCAGGTGTCCTTCGCCAGGGCCGTGCCCTCCTGGGTCGGTCGCAGGCTGCCTTCCTCGCGCATGCCGGGTGTGCGCAGGTACAGACCCACCAGTCCGGCCGAGAACGCCGTCAGGCCGACCCCCGCCACAGCCGTCGGTACGAGCGGCAGGAGCAGCGCGGCGCCGAGCGCCGTCTCACTGGCGGACAGCAGGCGGACGAACGTCGCCGGCCGTACCTTGCCGAGGAACGGATAGGCGGTCTTCGCCATCCCGTGCAACATGGCGGCGGTCTGCTCGTCGGCACCGCGCTTGGCCAGGCCGGAGTTGAGGATGAATGCCCCGGTGGCCAGTCGTGGGGCGACATGGCTGGGTTCGACGGGCAGACGCATGGGAACTCCTAGCGGCGATTCCTGCGGACGCCCGTCAGCCTAGGGTGGGCGAGGCGGCCTCGCAGGGTAGGAGACGGTGACCTGCGCCGATCGGGTCACGGCTGCCCTTCGCCGCGTACCACGGAGGAATCAGATGACCGACACCGACACAGTCCCCGACCTGATGCGGGCGGCGTACATCGACTCCGTCGGCCCGGCCGACCACATCCGCCGGGGTGAGCTCCCCGTGCCGCCGGTCGGGCCCACTGACGTGCTCGTGCGCGTCGCGGCCGTGGCCGTCAACCCCGTGGACACCTTCGTACGGTCCGGGGCGTACGCCACACCGCTGCCGTTTCCCTTCGTCGTCGGCCGCGACCTGGTGGGCGAAATCGCCGTGGCCGGCTCCGGTGCGGCGGGCCTCACACCCGGGCAGCGGGTGTGGTGCAACAGCCTGGGCCACGCGGGCCGTCAGGGATCCTTCGCCCAGTACGCGACGGTCGCCGCCGAACGCCTCTACGCGGCGCCGCGCGACATCGACGGGGAGCATCTCGTGGCAGCCGCCCACCCGGCGGCGTCGGCCTGGCTGGCGCTGTTCCGACACGGGCGGCTGAGGCCGGGGGAGACCGTGTACATCGGGGGAGGCGCCGGAAACGTGGGCGGCGCCGCCGTGGCACTTGCCTCCCGGGCCGGGGCGCGGGTGGTAGCAACGGCGCGTGCCGAGGACGCCACGGTGCTGTACGGGCTGGGAGCCGCCGAGGTCATCGACTACCGGTCGTCCGACCTCGGCGCACGGGTGCGCGGCGCCGCCCCCGACGGCTACGACGTGCATCTGGACACGTCCGGGCACGGGGTCCTCGCCGAGGCGGTGGACCTGCTGGCGCCGGGCGGGCGCCTGGTCGCGATGGTCGGACCGGGCGGAGGGCCCGCCGAGCTGCCGTTGAGCCGGCTCTACACCAGGGACGCGAGCATCGTGGGCTTCGCCATCAGCAACGCCACGACCGCCGACCTCGCCGAGGCGGCCGAGGGCGTCGTACGCGTCCTGAGGGACACACCGTGGCGTCCGCGCATCGCCGATCGCCTGCCCCTGTCGATGACCGCGGAGGCGCACCGGAGGCTGGAGGCCGGTGAGGTGCGGGGGCGTCTGGTCCTCGCACTTTGTTGATCTGGCCGCAGAACCGGCCGTTCACGGTCGCGGACGGACGGTGAGCAGCTGCTGGGCGTGTCCGACGGGGCCGTCGGCGTCGTGCAGCACGGTGCTGGTGACGCCCTGGCCGGTGGGGCCGAAGACGACGGTGGTGTCCAGGCCGGTCCAGCGCCCGCGCGGCGCGCGATGCAGGTGCAGGGTCAGGTCGACGTTCGGGAACATCCACTCCTCGGGCGACTGACGTACGGCTATGCCGTTGGCCGTGTCGACCAGCGCGACGAAGAACGCCAGCGGGCTGGCGGCCTCCCCGGCGACCAGGTCGAGCCCGGTGGAGATCCATGCGGTGGTGCGACCCGGCAGGGGCGGGGCGAGCGGGCGTACGTCCAGGGAGGCGATGTACCCGCCGGGCCACTCGGAGGCCATGGGCCCGGCCGCGCTCAGAATAGTTCGGCACAGGATCCGGGAATTGGCGGCCCCGGAAGGGGACCTGCTTCCGAGTGGTGGAGCCCCCGCCCACGACCCACTCTGGTGAGGAACCGGAGGAACCGGACGAGCGGAAGGAGCGTCGGGATGGCGAAGAACCGCGACGACGCCGAGAACCTCAAGAAGGGCGACAAGGTCGCCTGGAGCAGCCACGGCAGCCGGACGGAAGGGGAAGTGGAGAAGAAGATCACCAAGCGCACCGAGGCCGCGGGACGCACGGTGGACGCCTCGCCGGACGATCCGCAGTACCAGGTCCGCAGCGACAAGTCGGGCAAGCCGGCGGTGCACAGGCCGTCCGCGCTCAAGAAGAAGAAGTGAGACGGAGCGGACGACGTATACCTGATCCGCTGACGTGGCACCGTTCTCACGATCACCGAAAGGGACCGACCACGCAATGGAAGACCCGCACCGGCGCCCCGAGGGCGTCAGCGACGAGACGGTGGAAGCCCTCGGGTCCCTGTCCAAGGCGCTGGAGACGACCGATCGTGCCCGTGGGCACCTGTTCGCCTTTCACCAGCTGACCGGCACGGCGGACTTCGAACTGGACCGCGCGGTCGAGCTGCTGCGCGAGGCGGGCCACCCGGAATGGGCCGAGCGCGTCCGGACGGAAATCCTGGGGCGCAACGTCATCCCCGGACACTGGACCTTCCAGATCGTCGAGGCCTACGACCGGACGTACTACCAGGCGTTCCGGGACCTGGAGCGCGAGGCGGTGGACCGGTTGGCCGAGGGCCGTGACCATCTGTACGAGGCGGAGCTGAAGGAGGCCCGCCGGACCCGGGGCCACCCCGACCACACGTCCCGTCCCGACAGCCCCGACAGCCCCGACAGCCCTGCCAGTCCCGGCACCCGCATCCCGTGAACAGTCCCGGCAGCTGACGCCGATACCCGCGCGCGGGGCGCCCCGACGGAGGTCAGTCGCGTCCACGGGCCCGGCGGAAGCGGTCCAGGCCTTCGGCGAGGTCCACGATCGGGTCGGGGTAGGTGTCCCGGACGGCGCGCTCCGGCGCGGGCAGCCGCCACGGCTCGTGTACGGCCCGGCCCTCCAGACCCGCCAGTTCGGGCACCCAGCGCCGGACGTACGTCCCGTCGGGGTCGAGCCGTCTGGCCTGGGTCGTGGGATTGAGGACGCGGTGGGGGCGGGTGTCGGTCCCGGTGCCCGCCGCCCACTGCCAGTTGAGCTGGTTGTTGGCGAGGTCGCCGTCCACGAGGAGGTCCAGGAAGTGCCGGGCGCCGACGCGCCAGTCCACGTAGAGCGTTTTGGTGAGGAAACTGGCGGTCAGCAGGCGGCCCCGGTTGTGCATCCAGCCCTCGTGCCGCAGCTGGCGCATCGCGGCGTCGACGATCGGGTAACCCGTGCGGCCGTCCTTCCAGGCGGCGACGTCCTCCTCGGCCCCGGACCCGGAACGCCACTGGTCGTGCCGGGTGCGGTAGTCGAGCGAGGAGGCCTGCGGCCGTGCGGACAGGACCTGATGATGGAAGTCGCGCCAGGCCAGCTGCCGTACGAACGCCTCGGCGCCGGGGCCGCCCCTGCGGCGCGCGCGGTGGACCGTTTCGGCGGGGGAGAGGGCACCGAAGTGCAAGTACGGGGAGAGCCGGGAGGTGGCGTCGTCGGCCAGGTCGTCGTGGTGGTCCTCGTAGCCGGCGACGGGGCCGCGCAGCCAGGCCGTCAGTCGCTTCCTGGCCTCGGTCTCACCGCCGGGCGGCAGTCCCGGGGACAGCCCGGGCAGGTCCGCGCGGGAGGGCGGTCGCTGTGAGCCGACGCCGTCCGGGACACGGATACGGCGGGGTGCGGGCAGGACGCTCCGGACCGGCCGCTCGCACCAGCGCCGGAAGTACGGTGTGAAGACGGCGAAGTGGTCGGAGGACGCGGGGGTGACGGACCCCGGGGCCAGCACGGTGGTCACGGCGTCGTGGACGTGCAGCCGACAGCCCCGCGCCTCCAGCGCGGCCCGCAGGAGTTCCTCGCGCCGGTGGGCGTACGCGCTGACGTCGGCCGCCATGTGCACCTCGTCGGCGTCCGCCTCGCCGACCACCGCGCACACCTCCTCGGCCAGGTCGCCGGAGCGGACGATCAGCCGTCCGCCCCGATCGCGCAGTCCGGCGTCCAGGTCCCGCAGACTGTCCGCGAGGAAGGCGAGCCGGTTGGGCGCGGCGTAACCGGCGGTGTCGACGGCCCGGTCGCGGACGAACAGCGGCACGACGGCCCGGGAGCCCTTCAGGGCCGCGCGCAGCGGCGGGTGGTCGTGCAGCCGCAGGTCGCGGGTGAACAGGACGACCGAAGTGGTCATGACGCTCCTTGAAGCTCTGGCACTGGCACTGGCACTCGCTGAGGGCTGAGGGCTGAGGGCTGATACCTGGGACCTGAGGGCCCGGGGCGCGGACGGGGCCACTGCCCCTGCCGTGTGCCCCGCACGAGGTGTGCGCCCGGCGTCATGCCCTGTCTCGCGGGACGCGACGGGTCGGTCCGGCCACTCGGCCCGCCCGCGCCCTTCGCCCCGGGATCGGGTGACGCGGCGCGCCCGCGTCAGGAGGCGGGTGCGCCGCGGACCGGACCGGACGGCCGGTGGTCCCGGACGGCGGCCCGGGCGATGTTGCGGGCCATGCCGCCGAACACCACGGCGTGGAAGGGCCACACGCTCCACCAGTAGGCGTGGCCGGCCAGCCCGTGCGGATGGAACAGGGCCCGCTGGCGGTACCGCGTACGGCCCGCGTCGTCGGTCTCGACGTACATCTCCAGCCAGGCCGGACCCGGCAGCCGCATCTCCGCGCGCAGTCGGAGCAGGCGGCCGGGGACGATCTCCTCCACCCGCCAGAAGTCGAGCGAGTCGCCGGCCCGCAGCCGGGTGGAGTCCCGGCGGCCGCGGCGCAGACCGACCCCGCCGACCAGCCGGTCCAGCCAGCCCCGTACTGCCCAGGCGAGCGGGAAGGAGTACCAGCCGTTGTCGCCGCCGATCCCCTCGACGACCCGCCACAGTGCGTCCGGCGGGGCGTCGACGGTCAGGGCGCGGTGGTCGGTGTAGAGACTGCCGCCGGCCCAGTCGGGGTCGGTGGGCAGCGGGTCGCTGGGTGCGCCGGGCACGGACGCGGACGACCAGCGTGTGGTGACCTGGGCCTCCCGTACGCGTTGCAGGGCCAGCCGGACCGCGTCGTCGAAGCCGAGCGGGTATCCGGGCGGGGCGGGCACGTACTGGGCGATGTCGTTCTCGCGGCACACCACCTCGTGCCGCAGCGACTCGGTGAGCGGGCGCGCGATGGACGCGGGCACGGGGGTGACCAGACCGACCCAGTGGCTGGACAGGCCTGGTGTCAGCATCGGCACCGGCAGGATCAGCCGCCGCGGCAGCTCCGCGACCTCGGCGTACCGGACCATCATGTCCCGGTAGGTGAGGACGTCGGGTCCGCCGATGTCGAAGGCGCGCGAGACGTCCTCCGGCATCCGCGCGCTGCCGACGAGGGCGCGCAGCACGTCCCGGACGGCGACCGGCTGGATGCGGGTGTGGACCCAGCTCGGCGTGACCATCACCGGCAGCCGTTCGGTCAGGTGGCGCAGCATCTCGAAGGAGACCGACCCGGAGCCGATGACGACCGCGGCGCGCAGGACCGTCGCGGGCACACCGGAGGCCAGGAAGACGCGGCCGACCTCGGCGCGCGAGCGCAGGTGCGGCGACAGCTCCCGTTCGGGTACGCCCGGTGGGGTCAGGCCGCCCAGATAGACGATGCGCCGTACGCCGGCCGCCTCGGCCTGCTCGGCGAAGGTGCGCGCCGCCCGCCGGTCGGTCTCCTCGAAGTTCCCGCCACCACCCAGCGCGTGTACCAGGTAGTAGGCGACGTCGATGCCCTCCATCGCCCCGGCCACCGAGCCGGCGTCCGTGACGTCTCCCCGCACCACCTCGGCGTCCCCGGCCCAGGGGTGGTCGCGCAGTTTGTGCGGGGAGCGGGCCAGGCACCGCGCCCGGTGCCCGGCGGCGAGGAGCTCCGGCACGAGCCGGCCGCCGATGTACCCCGTGGCACCGGTGACCAGACAGCGCAGGCCGCCTGCTCCGTCGTCGCCGCCGACCCTGGCGGCGTCGTCGCCGTCGCCGCTCACGCGGCCGTGTACTTCGCTCATGGGCAAGGCTCCGTCTCGCACGGGAAGTCGTCGCGGTGATCACTTCCCACGCTCGGGACGCAGTGGATGCGCGACGGCCCAGGTTGACCCTTCTATACGCTGATCACGTGGCGACAGCGAAACAGCGCGGACAGCGCGCGCACGACCGGGGGGCCGGGGCGGGGTCCGAGCGGACCACCGCAACGGAGTCCGAGCGGGGGAGCGGGGCGGGGTCCGAGTGGACCACCGCAACGGAGTCCGAGCGGGGGACCGGAGCCGGGCCCGAGGCGAGCGAGCTGCACGTCCTCGCCGCCCAGCTGCGGCGGATGAACGGGGAGATCAACCGCCTCGTGCAGAGTTTCGCCGGCACGCACGGCCTGCACGCCACCGACGTCCAGGCACTCGCGGCGATCCTGGACGCACAGGAGCCCATGACGCCGGGGCGGCTGCGTGAGCACCTGGGGCTCACCTCGGGCGCGGTGACGGCGTGCGTGGACCGGCTGGAGCGTGCGGGGCACGTGCGCCGGGTGCGGGAGAGCGCCGACCGCCGGGTCGTCCATCTGCACTACGTGCCCGGTGCCCGGGCGGCGGCCCGGACGTACTTCCGTCCGCTGGCCGAAGCGGCCGCCGCGACCTGCTCGAGCTTCGACGAGAGCGAACTGGCGGTCGTGGTCCGCTTTCTGGGGGCGATGAACGAGGAGATGCGGTTCGTGCGGTCGCACGACCGCTGATTCCCCGTCGTGTGCCCGCATTCGGGGGACGCGTCCGGGCAAGGTCGGTGTGTCGCGACGCCTCGAGGTAACTCAATCATTGAGATTGTCTATGATCGAGTGACTTTCCCGCCGCTGGATACCAGGAGACCCGAAGACCGATGTCCATCCCCTCCCGACGAGCCCGCTGGCTCATCCCTGTCGTCCTGCTTCTGGCCTGGCTCGGCATCGGCGGAGCGCTCGGCCCGTACGCCGGAAAGCTCGGCGAGGTCGCCACCAACGACCAGGCCGCGTTCCTGCCCCGCGGCGCCGAGTCCACCCGGGTCATCGACGAGCAGAAGGCCTTCCAGCAGGACGAGACCCTCCCCGTGATCGTCGTGTGGACCGCCGACGGCGGCGGGGCCGTCACCGAACACCGGGCGGCTGCGACCCGGTCGGTCGCGGAGCTCGAAGGGGAGCCCGGGATCGTCGGCCCCGCGACGCCCGCACTGCCCTCCGACGACGGCGAAGCCCTCCAAGCCGTCGTCCAGGTGGAGCCCGAGCTCGGCGACCGCCTGCCCGAGGTCCTGGAGCAGATCCGCGACGCCGCCGGACAGGTCCCCGGCACCCAGGCGCAGCTCGCCGGACCGGCGGCCTCCCAGGCCGATCTCTCCGACGCCTTCGCGGGCATCGACGGGCTGCTGCTCGGCGTCGCGCTGGTCACGGTGCTGGTGATTCTGCTGCTCGTCTACCGCAGCGTCCTGCTGCCCCTGGTCATCATCCTCGGCGCCGTCTTCGCGCTGGGCCTCGCGTGCGCGATCGTCTACGCGCTCGCCGATCGCGATGTCGTACGCGTCGACGGGCAGGTCCAGGGCATCCTCTCCATCCTGGTCATCGGCGCTGCCACCGACTACGCGCTACTGCTGACCGCCCGTTACCGCGAGGAGATCGCCCGGCACCCGGACCGCTTCGGCGCCATGCGCGCGGCGCTGCGCGCGTCCTGGGGAGCCGTCGTGGCCAGCGCGGCGACCGTCGCCGCGGGCCTGCTCGCGCTGCTGCTCAGCGACCTCACCAACAACCGCGCGCTCGGACCCGTCGGCGCCATCGGCATCGTCTGCGCCGTACTGAGCACGCTCACCTTCCTGCCCGCCGTCCTGGTCCTGCTCGGCCGGGCCGCCTACTGGCCGGCCAAGCCCGTCCGGACCGGCGACCCGGAGGCCGGACACCGCCTGTGGCACCGCATCGCCGCGCTGGTGGACCGGGCTCCGCGCCGCATCTGGGCGATCTCCCTCGCCGCGCTGATCGCCTGCGCCGCCTTCTCGCCGACCCTGACCTCAAAGGGCGTGCCGCTGGACGAGATCTTCGTGAACGACACTCCGTCGGTCGCCGCCCAGCAGACCCTGGCGCGCCACTTCCCGGGCGGTTCCGGCAACCCCGCCGTGATCATCGCGGACGCCGGCCGGCTCGACCCCGTCCTCGCGGCGGCCCGCGACACACGCGGCGTGGCCTCCGCCGCCGTGGTCACCGCCTCCGGCCGGCCGGGCGGCGGGGAACCGAAGGTGGTCGACGGACGGGTGCGGATCGACGCGACGCTGCAGGACCCGGCGGACAGCGACGCCGCCAAGAGCACGGTGGCCCGGCTCAGATCCGCCGTCCACGACGTGTCCGGCGCGGACGCCCTGGTCGGCGGCTACACCGCCCAGCAGTACGACACCCAGCGCACTGCCGAACACGACCGCTCGCTCATCGTGCCCGTCGTCCTCGCCATCATCCTGGCCATCCTGATCGTCCTGCTGCGCTCCCTGCTGATGCCGGTGCTGCTGGTGGCGACGGTGGCGCTGAACTTTCTGGCCACCCTGGGCGTCTCGGCCCTCGTCTTCACCCATGTGTTCGGCTTCAGCGGCACCGACGCCTCCGTCCCGCTGTACGGGTTCGTTTTCCTCGTCGCCCTCGGCGTGGACTACAACATCTTCCTCATGTCCCGCGTACGGCAGGAGTCCTTGGAGCACGGCGTACGGCAGGGCATCCTGCGGGGTCTGACCGCCACCGGTGGTGTGATCACCTCGGCCGGTGTCGTCCTCGCCGCCACGTTCGCAGCCCTCGGGGTGATCCCGCTGGCCTTCCTGGTGCAGATCGCCTTCATCGTGGCCTTCGGCGTCCTGCTGGACACGCTCGTGGTGCGCTCGCTGCTGGTCCCGGCGCTCGCCCGCGACATCGGCGCCGTCGCCTGGTGGCCCGGGCGCCTCGGCCGCCGGGCACCGGCCGGGACGGCGGGGGACGCCGCCTCCCGTCCGGGGAGCGGCGACTGATCCGGCGGGGTCACCCCTCAAGGCCTCCGGGGGCGCCGTCCCCGGAGGCTGTGAGGGGACGCACTGTGCCCAGGAAGCGCCGGACGGCGATCTCGATGACGACCCGCTCCGGGTTCGCCCGGGGCTGCCGGTAGCGGGCCGCGTACCGGGTCTCCGCGTCCCGGACCGCCTCTGTGTCGTCCCGCACGGTCGCGACGCCCTCGAGGGTGGACCAGTGCCTGCCGTCCACCTGGCTCACGGCGACGACGGGGCGCTCGGCGCGCCGGACGTTGCGTGCCTTCGCGGTGTCCCCGCTGGTGATGACGCGCGCCGTACGGGTGGCGTGGTCGTACGTCACCCCGACCGGGACCAGGTGCGGGCTCCCGTCGGCACGTTGCGTCGAAAGGAAGCACAGCCGACGCTCCTGCCAGAACCTCACGAACTCGGCGTCCGTGTCCATGTCCATGTCGCGCTGTTCCTCAATGTTCATCTGATTCCTCTCGTGGACACCCCTGGCCTCAGCCGGGGGAGGAAGCGAATCCCCCTGCGGAGCAGGGCAAGGAACGGTTTTCGCCGTCAAGGCGAAGGGACCGTGCTCTGACCTGCGGGTTTGGTCTTTATATCGTGACGCCGGTTTGCGAGCGTGACCACGGCGCAGGTGAAGGGGCGTTCAAGTACCGCTTCTGTCCCACGAACGAGCAGGCGGCTGAGCTGTCGCGCACGGTCGGCTGCGTCCGCAAGGTCCGCAACCTGGCGCCGGCGGCCCGCACACAGGCGTGGGCGCGGCAGGAAGGCCGCCTGGCACACGGGCGGGAAGTGATCACGGTCGACCGCCTCTTTCCTCCTCCAAGCGGTGCTCCACCTGCGGCGCCCTCCCCGAGGTGATGCCGCTGCACGTGCGCACCTGGACGCGCGAATGGGCGGAATGATCCCGTCGGCGGGTGATACCGGCCCGTGACCGGGAAGCGTGTCCCGTAGGTCCGCGCGCACCGCCGCCGACGGGACGGAGTACAGGCGATGGCCACCACGACAGGTGAGACCCGGGCGGCCGCGACGGCGCCGAACAGCATCCGGCTGCCGGGCATCGTCCTCGGGGTCGGACTCGGCGGCTTCGTCGACGGCATCCTGCTCCACCAGCTCCTGCAGTGGCACCACATGCTCACCAGCACCAACGACGACCGCATCGGAGTGAAGTACTACAACCCGGACACTGTCTCCGGGCTGGAGATGAACACGGTGTGGGACGGCGTCTTCCACGCCGTGTGCTGGGTCTCCGTCCTGCTCGGTCTGGCCCTCCTGTACTCCCGGGTCACCCACAACCGGCGGGCCGTGTGGGCCTCACGGGTGCTGTGGGGCTGGATCCTGGCCGGGTGGGGCCTGTTCAACCTGGTCGAAGGCGTCCTCGACCACCACGTCCTGGGCATCCACCACGTCTACGCCGGCCCCCACCAGGCATGGTGGGACGCCGGATTCCTCGTCCTCGGAGCCCTGTTCCTGATCGCCGGGTACCTGCTCCAGCGCGGTGGACAGCCTTTCGACCCCGGCGCCCCCCGTGGCACGGCACGGGCCGGGGGCCGGCCCCGATGACCGGCCCGGACGAGGCCACCCTCCGCTCGCACCCCCACGGTCCCGGCAACGGCGGCCCCGGCAGCGGCGACGGCGTACTGGAGTCCGCGCCGACCGTGCTGATCCTGACCGTCCTGCTGACCGCGGCAGGGTGCTACCTGCTCGCCGTACGCGGGACCCGTCGACGCAACCCCGTCCTGGGCTGGAGCGGTCGGCGGTCGGCCTCGTTCCTCGGCGGGCTGGTGGTGCTGGCCGTCGCGCTGCTGCCTCCCCTGGGCCCGGCCGCGCACACCGACTTCCGGGGGCACATGGCCCAGCACATGCTCATCGGCATGTACGCCCCACTGGCCCTGGTGCTGGCCGCACCGGTCACCCTGGCGCTCCGCACCCTGCCACCGAGCGGCGCCCGCCGGCTGACCGCGCTGCTGCACGGCCGCCCCGCGCGCCTGCTCACGCACCCCGCCATGGCGCTCGCGCTCAGCACCGGCACGCTCGGACTGCTGTACTTCACCCCGCTGTACGACACGGCGATGAGCCACCCGGCCGGCCACTGGCTGATGAACGCCCACTTCCTGGCCTCCGGATGCCTCTTCGCCCACGCCCTCGCCGGTCCCGACCCGGCACCCGCGCGGCCCGGCGTACCTGCCAGGCTGGTGTACCTGGGCATCGCGATCGCCGCCCACGCCCTGATCGCCCAGGCGGTGTACGGCGGCTTCTACGTACACATCCACGCGCCCGTCGACCAGGTCCGGCAGGGCGCGGAGATCATGTACTACGCCGGCGATGTCGCCGAACTGCTGCTCGCCGCGGCCCTGGTGGCCACCTGGCGGCCCGAGCGTCGCCGCCCGCGCTCCCGGACCGGCCAGGGAGCCGTGCCGAGGGGCCCGGGAGCCGCGCGGACGGGCCGTGCCTCAGGCGGCGTCCCGGTCGGATGACCGGTGTCCGGCCGGTTTCCGGTCCGTGTCCGACGAGGCCTGCCCGGTTCTGCCACCCGGAACGAGGCGCAGATGCCGGCGCCGGGCGTGCCGGGGCGGGCCCGGATCGCCGAAAAGGCGGTCCTCCAGGTACGTCATGGTGAACAACAGCAGCCCCAGTCCGGGCAGCAGTAGGACGGCAACAACGGTGACCACGCCGCAGGTCCCCCTCCGCTGTGGATGACTCCTGACGGGTGCCCGGGTCCGCGCCGGTGATGGGCCGGACCCGAGTGAAGATGAGGCAACCGTCTGACATACGGGGCAGACAGGAAAAACGTCATGAGGGCACCGAAAGGTACCGGGCGTCATGTTCGAGCCGTCCGTGGGTAGGGGGGCCCGACGGCAGACGTCATCCCCCGAGCAACGGAGCACTTGAGTCGATGTCGCACACCTCCCCACCCACCGGCCCGGCCACCGACCCGCAGTTGGCGGCCTCGTGGTCGGACTGGATCGGCGACCACACCGCGGCACTGATCGGGATACCGCTGCGCATCGCGCTCATCGTCGTCATCCTGCTGGTGGTGCGCGCGGTGGCCAAGCGGGCCATCACCCGGGTCGTCCAGCGAGTGCTGGAACCGCCGGCCGGTGAGTCCGAGCGCAGCCGGCCCCGACGGCCGGGACGAGGGGCCGCCGTACTGCACCGCGACCGGTCCCGGGCGAAACAGCGCCGTGAACAGCGGGCCCGCACGATCGGCTCGGTACTCAGCAGCGCCGTGACCATCGTGCTCTTCATGGTCGGCGTGGCCATGGTGCTCGACCAGGTCGGCATCGCGCTCGGCCCGCTGCTGGCCAGCGCCGGAGTGGTCGGCCTGGCGATCGGTTTCGGCGCCCAGAGCCTGGTCGCCGACTACCTCTCCGGCCTGCTCATCATGGTCGAGGACCAGTACGGCGTCGGCGACTCGGTCGACCTCGGCGAGGCCGTCGGCGAGGTGGAGCACGTCGGCCTGCGGCTGACGCACGTACGCGACCTCAACGGCGGCCTGTGGCACATCCGCAACGGTGAGATCCTGCGGGTCCGCAACGACAGCCAGGAATGGGCGCGCGCCGTCCTGGACGTCGCCGTGGCCTACGACGCCAACCTCGACACGGTCTACCGCGTGCTGGAGGACACCGGTCGCGCCCTGCGCCAGGACCCGGACTTCACGGACCTCCTGCTCGAGGACCCCGCGGTGTGGGGTGTGCAGTCCCTGGACGCCGACGGTGTCCTGGTGCGCCTCGCCGTCAAGACCGTGCCGCTCCAGCAGTGGGGCATCACCCGCGAGCTGCGCCGCCGGGTCAAGGACGCCCTGAACGAGGCGGGCATCGACATTCCCTTCCCGCAGCGGACGGTATGGGTGCGCACCGACGCTCCCGAGTCCGAGACCGGTGCCCTGACGCGGTGACCAACGCCGACGCGCCGACGCGCCGACGCGCCGACGCGTCGGGCGGGGAGACGGGCCCGGAACGGGTCGGGCAGGCCGGACGGTGGCGAGCGCAGGGTTTGCGGGACCGGCAAAGAACTTTGTCGTCCCGGCCCCGGCCGGTGCAGCCTGCACTGGGCGCGCGGTCGTCGCGCACTGCCGAGCAGACGATCCGCCCGTCCGCCCATCCGTCCCGTCCCCTCTCCAGGAGGCACCATGACCGACATGCCCCCGCCGGCTCCCGCGGCCGAGTTCTGGGAAGCCCGCTATCGCGACACCGACCGGGTCTGGAGTGGCCGGCCCAACGACCTGCTGGTCCGCGAGGCGAGTGACCTCGCTCCCGGCACCGCGCTGGACCTCGGCTGCGGCGAGGGGGCGGACGCGGTATGGCTGGCCTCACGGGGCTGGCGGGTCACCGGCGTGGACATCTCCGGCACCGCGCTCGAACGCGCCGCCGGGCACGCCGCCGACGCCGGGGTCGGCGACCGCGTCGCCTGGGAACGTCATGAGCTGGGCCGGTCGTTTCCCGAGGGCTCGTTCGACCTGGTCAGCGCCCACTACCTGCAGTCCCCGGTCGCGCTCGACCAGCAGACCGTCCTGCGCGACGCCGCGCGGGCCGTCGCGGGCGGCGGAACCCTGCTGATCGTCCTGCACGCCGGGTGGCCGTCCTGGCAGACAGAACCGCCCTTCGACGTGGCTTTTCCCACTCTGGACGGGATCCTCGCCGAACTCGCCCTGCCGGACGGTGAATGGACCGTCGAGGTGGCGGAGACCGTCCGCCGGCCGAGCGCCTCGCCCCAGGGCGCCGATGGCTTCCGCGAAGACAACGTGTGGCGCCTGCGGCGCCTGTGACTGACGGAGAGAAGGCATAAG
>NZ_BAABCQ010000016.1:45327-72646 GCF_039539045.1 Streptomyces marokkonensis | reverse complement strand
CGCTGCAAGCTCCCCCATCCCTGCCGATTCGTTTTTCAGAGGCCTACATGGTGAGTGTTGATTCCCCTCCAGGTCGCCGTGAACTTCCCTTCGCGCGAACCTTGTTGCTGCCGGCCATACTGATGGCCGCGGCCACCGGGGCCGCCGTCGCCATGGTGGCGGAACCGGCCCGGCTCGCCGTCGGCCTGTGCGGTGGCCTCGCCACACTGCTGGTGATCGCCGCGGCGGCCGAAACGGCACGCCGCGGCCGTGCGCTAAGGGTCCTGCGTGCCGAGCACGCCCGTCACAGCGCGTATCTGGAACGCCGGGCCGCGAGCCATCACGAGGAGATGGTCCGACTCGGCGGTGAAGTCCTCCCCGACATCCTGGACTTCATGCGGAACGGGAGCACGCCCGAAGAGGTGATGCGCCGCCTCGGCGAGGTGGACCCGTCCTACGTCGAACTCGGTGAGCCGCAGCGCAGGATGATCCGGATGATCTGCGACATCGTCGATCACCAGGACTCCATGCGCGAGTCCGCCGAGCGTTCCTTCGTCGACATCGCCCGCCGCGTCCAGGCGATCGTCCACCAGCAGAACAAGGAACTCCGCGAGATGGAGGAGGACCACGGGCGCAACCCCGAGGTCTTCGACGACCTCCTGCGCATCGACCACGGCACCGCACTGATCGGCCGCCTCGCCGACTCCGTCTCCGTCATCGGCGGCGGCCGCCCCGGACGCCAGTGGCCCAAGCCGGTGGCCCTCTACAGCGTGCTGCGCGGCGCCATGTCCCGGATCCTGCAGTACCGCCGGATCAACCTGGCCTCCATCGCCAAGGTCAACATCAAGGGCACCGCGGTCGAGCCGGTCATCCACGCGGCGGCGGAGCTCCTCGACAACGCCACGCGCTACTCGCCGCCGGGGGCGAAGGTGCACGTCACGGCGACCGAGGTGCAGAGCGGTGTCTGCATCGAGATCGAGGACGCCGGAGTCAGCCTCAGCGAGGAGTCCCGCGCCCGCATCGAGGGCCTGCTGGAGCACGCCAAGCGCGGCACCGACGTGCAGGACCTCGCCCACCACCCGCGCCTCGGCCTGTCCGTGGTGGGCCGGCTGTGCACCCAGTACGGCATGGACGTGTCGCTGCGGGCCTCCGCGTACGGCGGCGTCCGGGCCATCCTCATCGTGCCCAGCAAGATGATGACCACCGAGCCCGGAGTCGGACTCGCCCACGGCATCGGCGCGACGTCGATCCCCCACCCGGGCCCGGACGCCCTCCCCGGACCCGAGCGCACGCCCAAGAAGCGCCGCCCCACCAGCCCCCGTATCCCGGACTCGGTTCTGCTGGAGGACGACGTTCCCGAGGTGACCGAGTGGACGGCGGGCGGACTCCCGCAGCGCCGTAGCCGGGTCAAGATGCCGCTCAGCCAGCGCCTCGCCGAACAGGCGGTGTGGGAGCGGGAGGACGCGGAGCGCGAGGCCCGCCTGGCCGCCGAGCGCGCCCGCAACGGCTTCCCGGTGGCCGCGGACCCGGAACCCGGGCCGAAGAAGGACGAAGGGCTCCCGCCGGGGCACTTCATCGGCGCCTTCTGGGAGGGCCTCAAGCAGCACTCGGGCAGCACCCAGGCCCACCAGCAGTCCAGCAGCAACGAGCCGGCCCACGCCCCGGCAGACGACGAGGGGAACCTCAAGTGATCGAGCAGCAAGGCAAGTTCGACTGGATGCTCCAGGACCTCTACGACGGTGTCCCGGGCATCGAGATGATCGTGGTGCTCTCCGCCGACGGCCTGCGCATCGCCCGCTACTCCGGTGACCCCGACGCCGCCGACCGGGTCGCCGCGGCCTGCGCGGGACTGCAGAGCCTGGCGAGCGCCGTCAGCCAGGAGATCCCGACCAGCGACGGTGCGATGAAGATGGTCCTCATCGAGATGAACGGCGGCTACTTCTACCTGATGGCCGCCGGTGCCAACGCCTACCTCGCGGTGCTCTCCGACGTCCGCTGCGAGCCCGGCCGGATGGGCCTCAGCATGGCCGACCTGGTCGCCCGGATCGGGCCCCACCTCACCAGTCCGGCCCGGCGCAACGGGCAGACCGTATGACTCCTCCCCAGCGCCGGAGGCGATCACCCGGGCAGGAGCCGTCCGCCGCGTCGACCTCCGCCGCACCGTCCCGCAAGGACGACGCGACCCCCAACCCCGAGCGGCTGTTCGTCATCGGCGGGGAGGGGAGCGGCGAGCGCGCCGACATCGACCTGGTCACCCTGATCGTGGCCCGCGCCGAGCCGCCGGTGTCCGCCACACCGGAACAGGCGGCCCTGCTGCGGTTGTGCGTCGCACCCCTGTCCGCAGCCGAGCTGTCGGCCTATCTGGGCCTGCCGTTCAGTGTGGTGACCGTGCTGCTCACCGACCTGCTGGCGACGGAACTGGTGCAGGCCCGCGCCCCGATCGTCCGCCAGAAGGTCGCCGACCGAAACCTCCTCGAAGCGGTGATGCATGGACTTCAAAAACTCTGACACGATTCCGGGCCCGCGGACGGAGGACCGGCTGCCGCACTCGACCGAGGCCGCCGTGAAGATCGTCATCGTGGGCGGCTTCGGGGTCGGCAAGACCACCATGGTGGGCTCGGTCAGCGAGATCAGACCGCTGACCACCGAGGAGACGATGACCCAGGCCGGCATCGGCGTCGACGACAACTTCGGCTCCGCGTCCAAGACGGCCACCACGGTGGCCATGGACTTCGGCCGGATCAGCATCACCGACCAACTGGTGCTGTACCTCTTCGGCACGCCCGGACAGGAGCGCTTCTGGTTCCTGTGGAACGGCCTGTTCGAGGGCGCGCTCGGCGCGGTGGTCCTCGTCGACACCCGCCGCCTCGACGTCAGCTTCGACGTCATGGGGCGCTTGGAGGAGCGCGGCGTGCCCTTCGTGGTCGCCGTCAACACCTTCCCCGACGCGCCCCGTTATCCCGTCGCGGAGCTGCGGGCCGCGCTGGACCTGGCCGAGGAGATTCCCATCCTCGACTGCGACGTGCGGCGCCGGGCCTCCAGCCGGGACGTCCTGCTGACGCTGACACGCTTCCTGCACTCCATCGCCATGAAGGGCGTGCTCACCTGAACAGGCGCGGCCTGTCCCGACCCGGTGCGGCCCCCCCCCGAACCACCCACACGCTTGACCCACACTTCTGTTGCGGAGCGACACTGTGACGCCTGAACGCCACTCCCTGACCGGAACGGGCGACCCCCTGCTCGAACCACCGCCCGGCTGCCCCGCGCACGGCCTCGGGCCGGGCGGACTGCACCGGCTGCACGAGGCGGACGACCTGGACGAGCTGTACGAGAAGTTGCGCGAGCAGCACGGACCGGTGGCGCCGGCGCTGCTCCACGACGACGTACCGATGTGGGTGGTCCTCGGACACGCCGAGAACCTGCACATGGTGAGCACGCCCGCCCAGTTCTGCCGCGACAGCCGCATCTGGACCCCGCTCAACGAGGGCACGGTCAAGCCCGACCACCCGCTCATGCCGCACATCGCGTGGCAGCCCATCTGCTCCCACGCCGAGGGCGACGAGCACAAGCGGCTGCGCGGCGCGGTCACCAGCGCCATGTCCGACATCGACTACCGGGAGCTGCGCCGCCACATCAAGCGGTACACCCAGCGCCACGTCAACCGGTTCTGCGAGGAGGGCCGCGCCGACCTCGTCGGCCAGTTCGCCGAGCACCTGCCGATGGGCGTGATGTGCCACCTCCTCGGCATGCCGGACGAGTACAACGACCGGATGGTGGAGGCCGCCCGCGACATGCTCAAGGGCACCGAGACGGCGAACGCCAGCCACGCCTACGTCATGGACGCCCTGGGCCGCCTCGCCACCGCCCGCCGGGCCAGGCCCGAGGACGACATCGCCGGCCGCCTCGTCACCCACTCGGCCGGACTCACCGACGACGAGGTCAGGGAGCACCTGCGGGTGGTCCTCATCGCGGCCTACGAGGCGACCGTCAACCTCATCAGCAACGTGCTGCGCGTCGTCCTCACAGACCCCGGCTTCCGCGCCCAGCTCAGCGGCGGTCAGATGACGGTGCCCGAGGCGGTCGAGCAGTCCCTGTGGGACGAACCGCCGTTCAGCAGCGTCTTCGCCTACTTCGCCAAGCAGGAGACCGAACTGGGCGGTCAGCGCATCCGCGCCGGTGACGGGCTGCTCCTCGGCATCGCGCCGGGCAACGTCGATCCGCGGATCCGCCCCGACCTGGCCGCGAGCATGGAGGGCAACCGCGCCCACCTCGCCTTCGGCGGCGGCCCGCACGAGTGTCCCGGCCAGGACATCGGGCGTGCCATCGCCGACGCCGGGATCGACGCGCTGCTGATGCGGCTGCCGGACGTCCAGCTCGACTGCGACGAGGACGAACTGCGGTGGCGGTCGTCGATCGCTTCCCGGCACCTGGTGGAACTGCCCGTGCGGTTCGAGCCCAAGGCACAGCAGGACATCAGGCAGCAGCCGAGCCACGCCCCGGCCCCGGCCCCGCACACCGCCTGGCACGTCGGCATTCCCCGACCGGACAGCCGACCCGAGCCTCAGCTCCCGGCGTATCCGCCGGAGCCCGTGTCGGCGACGGCCACGGAGCCCCAGCAGGCGCCGGGGCGGGAGCAACCCCGTCCCGGCGGTGCCTGGCAGCGCTTACTGCTCTGGTGGCGCGGCTACTGACGGCCGCCGGCCCAGTCCTCGTACGCCGTCCAGGCGCCGAGGGAGCGTCCGCTGCGGAAGCGGTGCTCCCGCCCCGTGACCGGATCGGTGAATCCCAGCTCCCGCGCCAGCAGTTGCAGCGGGCGCCGGAAGTCACCGGCCGGCACGGGGCCGGTCACCTCGGGGTAGAGGGGGTCGCCGAGGATCGGCACGCCGAGCGCGGCCATGTGGACACGCAGCTGGTGGGTCTGGCCGGTCCCGGGCACCAGCCGGTACCGCCCCAGCCCGGGGCCCGGGCCCGGGCGGCGCTCGGTCAGCTCGACGCGGCTCACCGCGTTCGGTTCGCCCTCGATCTCCCGGGCCGCCAGTACCCCGCGTTCCTTGAGGATCCGGCTGCGTACGGTCCGGGGCAGGGTGAGCGCCGGATCGTACGGGGCGACGGCCTCGTACTCCTTGCGCACCCGCCGGTCGCGGAACAGGCCCTGGTACGCGCCGCGCTCCTCGGGGCGCACCGTGAACAGGACCAGTCCGGCGGTCAGCCGGTCGAGGCGGTGTGCGGCGCCGAGCGCCGGGACGCCCAGCTCCCGGCGGAGCCGGGCGAGCGCGGTCTCGGTGACGTGCCCGCCGCGCGGGGTGGTGGCCAGGAAGTGCGGTTTGTCGACGACGACGACGTGCTCGTCGCGGTACACGACCTCCAGCGGGAAGGGCACCGGCACCTCGGCGGGCAGCTCGCGGTGGAACCACACGAACATGCCGGGCTCGTACGGCGCGTCCGACGGCACGGCCCGCCCGTCCGCCCCGACGAACAGCCCGGCGTCGAACATGCCGCCGACCACGCCGGCGCCCGCCCCGGACAGCCGCTCCGTCAGGTGTTCACGCACCGTGGACCACGGCCCGGCCGCGGGCAGCCGCACCCGCACCGCGTCGATGCCGTCGCGCTGCGGGAGGGGTGAGGGCGGGGGAGGCGTACGGCGTCTCATCGCCTGCCAGCCTACGAGGACGGGGCCGTAGGCGTGCGAGGCCGACGGCGGAAGAACACTGGATCGGCCGGCGGAACCCGCTGGGCCCTGGCCGTGAGGCAGCAGGCAACGCCGGAAGGCGGCTGGGCGGTTCCGGGGGACTGCTGCGCCGCGCGCCGGGAAAACCGCTGGGCCACCGGCCGGCCCTGTTGGCAGGATGCGTTCCATGCCCTGCCTGACGAGCCCGGTCCTTCCCGCCGACACTTTCTCCCGCACGTCACAGCCCACGATTCCCACCGGCGACGGGCTGCTGCTGCGCCCGTGGCGCACCGAGGACGTCCCTGCCGTGCACGCGGCCTTTCAGGACCCGGTGATGCACCAGTGGCACATCCGCACCGCCGACTCCGAGGAGGAGGTGCGCGGCTGGGTCGCCGAGTGGCGGCAGGCCTGGGGCCGCGAGCGGAACGTCCAGTGGGCCGTCGCCGACGCGGCCGACGACCGGCTCCTCGGCCGGGCCGCCCTGCGGGAGGTCGTGCTCGGCGACGGGCTGGCCGAGGTCGCCTACTGGACCACGGCCGCGGCCCGGGGCCGGGGCGTCGCCGCCCGCGCCACGAGCGCCCTCGCCCACTGGGCCCTGGACGAGATCGGCTTCCAGCGCCTGGAACTCACCCACTCCGTCGCCAACGAGGCGTCCTGCCGGGTCGCCGGGAAGGCCGGCTTCGCCCTGGAGGGCACCAAGCGCAGCGCCCTGCTCCACGCCGACGGCTGGCACGACATGCACCTGCACGCGTGCGTGCGCGGGGACTGAGTCGTCGGCTCGCCCACATCCACGGTTCGCCGACGACGGCTGTCGTGGGCGGCGCGGCGCTCCGGGCACGCGCACGCGTCGGCCGGTGGTGCGCCCGCGTGCGGACCCGCAGGGGCGACGGGCCCCGCTCGGCATTGCGCCCTGCCCGGCCGGTGGGGGCAGGTCGCTACGCGGCCGGTGCGGCGCCTTCCTGCTCCGCCTCGATGCGTGCGTTCCAGTCCCGCTTCGAGGCCTGCCAGCCGTCCTCGTTGTGGCCGAGGCGCCAGTAGCCGGAGATGGAGAGGTCCTCGCGGGGGATCTCACGCTCCACCCGGAGAAGCTTGCGCAGTTCCTTCACGCCGGCCGCCTCGCCGTGTACGAAGGCGTGCACCCGGCCCTCGGGGAAGTCCAGGCCGCGCAGGGCCTCGACCAGGGCCCGGCCCACCGGACGGTCGCCGCGGTGCAGCCAGACGACCTCCACGTCGGAGTCGATCTTCTGCTCCTCCTGGGGGCCGTCGACCTCGACGAAGGCGAGGGCGCGGGCGCCGTCGGGCAGCGCCTCCAGGGACCGGGCGATGGCGGGCAGCGCGCTCTCGTCGCCGGCGAGCAGGTGCCAGTCGGCGGCGGGGTCGGGGGCGTAGGCGCCGCCGGGCCCCAGGAAGCGGACGGTCTCGCCCGGCCGGACGCCCTTCGCCCAGGGGCCGGCCAGCCCCTGGTCACCGTGGATGACGAAGTCCAGCGTCATCTCGTGGTGCTCGGCGTCCCAGTGGCGCACCGTGTACGTCCGGGTCACCGGCCACTGGTCGCGCGGGAACTCCTCGCGGATCCGCTCCATGTCGAAGGGCTCCGGATAGGTCGCGCCCCCGGCGGGGAACAGCAGCTTCACGTAGTGGTCGGTGCAGGTGTCCGCCGGCAGCCCGGCGAGTCCCTCGCCGCCGAGCACCACGCGCTGCATGCGCGGGGTCAGCCGCTCGGTGCGGACCACCTGTGCGGTGTACGGCTTGCGCGGCTTGCGGCCCGGACGGTCTGCCATGACGGCCTCCCTGATCCCTGCGTGAGGGCTCCCTGAGTTAGGTATACCTAAGCTAGCATCCCCGCCCCACTCGGCACGTCACGGAGGGGGTGCCCCACGAAGCCCCGTGCGCAAAGTACGGCTTCCCCCGGTCAGGGCACCGATTCACCCTGCCCGCATCGCCTGTCCCGGCGGCGCGATCCGGGCCGGCGCGAACCCGGGCCGGCTCAGGCGGTGAGCGTCGTCAGCAGTCGCTGCAGTGATCCGCCCAGGCCCCAGCGGGCCGCCAGCCGGTCCAGGGTCGCGGCGTCGCGCGGGGCGTGCGGCAGCGCGGTGCCGACGTCCGGCAGTGGGACGTCGTCGGCGACCCGGACCACCTTCGGGGCGACCGCGAGATACGGGCGGGCCTCGGTCAGCCGCTTGCGCTGAGAAGGTGTGAGCTTCGCCCTCGGGTCGTCGACGGCCGCCTGGATCCCGGCCAGGTCCCCGAACTCGGCGAGCAGCTTGGCCGCCGTCTTCTCGCCGACGCCCGCCACGCCCGGCAGGCCGTCGCTCGGATCTCCCCGCAGCAGCGCCAGATCGGCGTACCCGCGGCCGTCGACGCCGTACTTCTCGCGCAGCGTGGCCTCGTCCGTGAGGTGGAGCGTGCCGACGCCCTTGACCGGGTAGAGCACGCGCACGCCACGGGCGTCGTCGACGAGCTGGTAGAGGTCCCGATCGCCGGTGACGATGTCGACCGGGCCGGTCGCCCGCGCCGTGTACGTGCCGATGACGTCGTCCGCCTCGTACCCGGCGACACCGACGCGGGCGATGCCGAGGGCGTCGAGGACTTCCTCGATGACCGGCACCTGGGGCGAGAGCGTGTCGGGTACCTCCTCGGTGTCGGGGCCCTCGGCGGTCTCCTCGGCGACGCGGTGTGCCTTGTAGGTGGGGATCAGCTCCACCCGCCACTGCGGGCGCCAGTCGGCGTCCATGCAGGCGACCATGTGGTCGGGCCGGTGGTCCTTCACCAGGCGGTCGATGAAGTCGAGGAGTCCGCGTACGGCGTTCACCGGCGTGCCGTCGGGGGCCCTCACCGAGTCCGGCACGCCGAAATAGGCGCGGAAGTAGAGGGAGGCGGTGTCGAGAAGCATCAGTCGTCCGGTCACGCCTCGCATCATGCCGCAGGTCACATGGACGGATGGACAAGCGGTGGAGGGCGTGTGAACTGGGTCACTCTTGTGTTTGGTCCGGGACGATCAGGGCAGGCGCGCACCCGGGCAGAAGGTGGTTGATGCGTTCAACTGTTAGCGAGTCTTCGTAACGCTGAGTCGCAACATGCTGAGTCGCAACACCGAGTCTTCACGCCCGTGTCCCTGCCCCCGATGCAAGAGGTAAGCGTGTCAGCCAGGCTAGAGGCCGAAAACCTGTACAAGGTCTTCGGCAAAAAACCGGACCAGGCAGTCGATCGACTGCGCAAGGGGACCAACCGTGAGGAGCTGCGCGCCGACGGCACCACGGCCGCCGTCATCGACGCGTCCTTCACCGTGGAACCCGGCGAGATCTTCGTGGTCATGGGCCTGTCCGGGTCCGGCAAGTCCACGCTCCTGCGCATGCTCAACGGTCTGTCGGAGCCGACCGCCGGGCGCGTCCGCTTCGGGGGACAGGACCTGACCGAGCTCAGCGACAGCGAACTGCGCGAGGTCCGCTCCAAGCAGATCAGCATGGTCTTCCAGCACTTCGCGCTCTTCCCGCACCGCAGCGTCCGCGACAACGCCGCCTACGGTCTCGAAGTGCAGGGCGTGCCCCGCGCCGAGCGTGAACGCCGCGCCGACGAGGCGCTCGCCCTGTGCGGCCTGGCCGGCTGGGAGAAGTCCTGGCCCGATGAGCTGTCCGGCGGTATGCAGCAGCGTGTGGGCCTCGCCCGCGCGCTCGCCACGGACGCCGATCTGCTGTTGATGGACGAGTCCTTCAGCGCCCTCGACCCGCTGATCCGCCGCGACATGCAGGACCAGCTGCTCGACCTGCAGAAGACCCTGAAGAAGACCATCGTCTTCATCACCCACGACCTCAACGAGGCCATGCGCCTGGGCGACCGCATCGCCGTGATGCGCGACGGCGAGATCGTGCAGATCGGCACCGCGCAGGACATCCTGATACGCCCCGCCAACGACTACGTCGCCTCCTTCACCCGGGACGTCGACCGTTCCCGTGTGCTCACCGCGGGATCCGTCATGGAGACGGAGACGCGCGGCGACGAGGCCGACTGCGGTTGCGAGACCGCCACGCCCGACACGTCGTTCGCGGAGCTGTGCGCGATCAGCGCCCGTGTCTCCCACCCGGTGGCGGTGCTCGGCGCCGACCGCCGGCTCGTCGGCGTCGTCCCGGCCCGGCGGCTCGTCGGCTTCCTCGGCGACGAGGACACGGTCCCCGGTGTCTGCGACACCCCGCGGGACAAGGGCGGCGAGAAGGTGATGTCCCGTGCCTAGAGTTCACTTCGGTGACTGGGTCAACAGCACCGTCGACTGGCTGCTCGACAACCTCTCCTGGCTCTTCGGCTTCCTCGAGACCCTCTTCACCGGCGCCTACGACGGCATCAACGCCGTCCTCCAGGCCCCCGAGCCGCTGCTGCTCGCCGGTATCTTCGCCGTGATCGCCTTCTGGCTGCGCGGCACCTTCGCCGGTGTCCTCTCCTTCGTCGGATTCGCCTTCATCGAATCCCTCGGTCTGTGGGAGAACGCGATGATGACCCTGGCGCTCCTGCTGGTCGCCACGGTCATCGCCCTGGTCGTCTCGGTGCCGGTGGGTATCTGGGCGGCCCGCTCCGACCGGGTCAGCGCGGTCGTCCGGCCGGTGCTGGACTTCATGCAGACACTGCCCGCGATGATCTACCTCATCCCGGCGATCCTGTTCTTCGGAACCGGCGCGCCTCCGGGCATCGTGGCCACCCTGATCTTCGCGCTCGCCCCCGGCGTCCGCATGACCGAGCTGGGCATCCGCCAGGTCGACAAGGATCTGGTCGAGGCCGCCGAGGCCTTCGGTACCACCCCTCGCAACACCCTGCTGCGGGTCCAGCTCCCGCTCGCACTGCCCACGGTGATGGCGGGCGTCAACCAGGTCATCATGCTCGGCCTGTCCATGGCCGCGATCGCCGGCATGGTCGGCACCGGCGGACTCGGCGGCGACGTCATGGAGTCCATCGGCCAGCTCAACGTGGGCCTCGGTGCCGAGGCCGGTGTCGCCATCGTGATCCTGGCGATCTACCTGGACCGCATGACCAGCGCGCTGGGCACGCACGTCTCGCCGCTGGGCCGCCGCGCCGCCGCCAAGGCGCGCGCCGCCCAGGGCCTGAAGATATGGTCCTACCGCCCCCAGCCGCAGGTCGCCGTGATCGGCATCGTGATCCTCGGCCTGGTGGCCGGTGGCATGGGCATGTTCGGCGGATCCGACGACTCGAAGACCGTCGCCGACGGCAAGAACGTCGGCGCGGGCAAGAAGGTCAGCCTCGGTTACGTCCCCTGGGACGAGGGCATCGCCTCCACCTACCTGTGGAAGGAGATCCTCGAACAGCGCGGCTACGAGGTGAAGGCCACCCAGTTCGACGCCGGGCCGCTCTACACCTCCCTGGCCCAGGGCGACATCGACCTCGTCACCAACTCCTGGCTGCCGACCACCCACGAGCAGTACTGGAAGAAGTACGGCGAGAAGCTCGACGACCTCGGCTCCTGGTACGACGAGACCACCCTCGAGCTGACCGTCCCCGCCTACATGGAGGACGTCGACTCCCTGGCGGACCTCAAGGGCAAGGCCGACCTGTTCGACGGGAAGATCACCGGTATCGAGCCCAGCGCCGGCGAGATGGCCCTGCTGAAGAGCAAGGTCCTCAAGGAGTACGGCCTGGACAAGGAGTACAAGGTCGTCGACAGCTCCACCCCGGCGATGCTGGCCGAGCTGAAGCGGGCCATGAGCAAGAAGGAACCGATCGTCGTCACGCTCTGGTCCCCGCACTGGGTGTACAACGACATGGAGCTGAAGAAGCTCAAGGACCCCAAGGGTGCCTGGGGCTCGGGCGACGGCGTGCACACGCTGTCCCGCAAGGGCTTCGCCGGCGACAACCCCACCGTCGCCAAGTGGCTCAAGGACTTCTCGATGACCGAGAAGCAGCTCACCAGCCTCGAGGCCGAGATCAACAAGGCCGGCAAGGGCAACCAGCAGGACGCCGTGCGCACCTGGCTGGGGGCCAACCCGGGCGTCGTCGACGAGCTCGCCCCGGTCCAGGGCGGCGCCGGCGCCACCCCGGCCGAGGCCGAGCGCGCGCTGGACATCGCCTGGTTCCCCTGGGAGGAGGACGTCGCCGTCACCTACCTGTGGAAGAACGTCCTGGAGCGGCGCGGCTACAAGCTGAACCTGAAGCAGATGGACGTCGGCCCCGTCTACACGGGCCTGGCCACCGGTGACCTCGACCTCAACTTCGACGCCTGGCTGCCCTACGCCCAGAAGAGCTACTGGGACAAACACAAGAACAACCTCAACGACCTGGGCACCTGGTACGAGCCGACCTCCCTGGAGATCGCCGTCCCCTCGTACGTGAAGGACGTCAAGTCACTCGCGGACCTCAAGGGCAAGGCCGACCTCTTCGACGGGAAGATCATCGGCATCGAGCCCGGCACCGGTCAGATGCAGCTGCTCAAGAACGAGGTCATGCCTGGCTACGGCCTGGAGGACGAGTACAAGGTCGTCGACGGCTCCACGCCGGCGATGCTGGCCGAGCTGAAGCGCGCCCTCGCCAAGAAGGAGCCGGTCGCGGTCGTCCTGTGGTCGCCGCACTGGGCGTACAGCGACTACGAGCTGACCAAGCTGAAGGACCCCAAGAAGGCCTTCGGTGAGGGCAACACGATCCGCACCATCTCCAGCAAGGCGTTCCCCGAGCAGTACCCGCAGCTCACCGAGTGGATCAAGGACTTCCACATGACCGAGGACGAGCTCGGCTCCCTGGAGGCCGAGATCAAGGACCGCGGTCAGGGCAAGGAAGAGGAAGCCGTGGCGGCCTGGCTGAAGGAGCACCCGGACATGGTCGGCCGGATGACCCCGTAGTAGCACGTAGCAGTACGGCACCGGTACGGGGTTTCCCGGACCGACCGCCCCGAGGGGTGGGCCCCGCACGCGCCTTCTGACGAAGCGCGGCCCGGGCCCACCCCTCGAGCCGTCCGCGACCGGGACACGGTTGGATCACGACATGAATCTGGACAACCACGGAGTGCGACCACCCTGTCCGAGCCCCGCGCCGCCGAGGCGTGAGGGGCCGGCGGGAACACGGAGGGCCGTCCGCGCCTTGAACGGGTAGGGCATCCGCGGCGTCGGACGGGTCTCCCGCGGGATGGCGAGAAATGTGAGATCGCGGCCACCGCACCGTGACGCCGATGTGACGGCCGCGTGAAACGGTTTGCCGAACATGCGTAGGGTGCAGAGAACTCATCAGGGATACGGCGACGGGTGGAGGAGGGAGCCGGAGCGATGGGCGACCACAAGGATCAGCACCTTCGGGTGGGCGCGGCCGTGCGGCGGCGGCGCCGGGCCCTCGAGCTCACCCTCGCCGTCGTGTCCGAGCGCAGCGGCCTGTCCGTGCCGTTCCTGAGCCAGATCGAGAACGACCGGGCGCGGCCCAGCCGGAGCTCCCTGGAGAAGGTGGCCGACGCGCTGCGCACCACCGCCGTGGAACTGCTCGCCGCCGCCGACCCCGCGTGCAGCGTGGACGTCGTCCGGGCCGAGGACCGCGATCCGGAGCCGGCGCCCAAGGTGCGCTCCCTGGTGCGCGGACACCACCAGATGCACGCCTCAGAGTTCACCGGAGACCACGACGCGGGCCGTGAACTGCAGTACCGCAATGACCAGTTGATGTTCGTCACCGAGGGTGCCGTGGAGATCGAGGCCGAGGGCCGCGCCTACCGGCTGGGGTGCGGCGACACGCTTTACCTCACCGGAGGTGTACGGCACAGGTGGCGGGCCACGGTGCCCGAGACCCGGCTGATCGTGGTCGCCGTCGCCGAGCACATCGAGGCGGTACGGGACGGGCCGCGCCGGTGAGGGCGGGGGCGGGAGTGCGTGGGGGCAGGGGCGGGAGTGCGATGACGGCACGGGCGGGAATCCGGTGAGGGTCGTCTCTCTCGTACCGTCGCTGACCGAGGCCGTGGCCCGTACGGTCCCGGGGGCCCTGACCGGTGCCACCGACTGGTGCACCCACCCGGCCGGCCTCGACGTCGTACGCGTCGGCGGCACGAAGAATCCGAAGACCGAGCGGATTCTCTCCCTCACCCCCGACCTGGTGGTCGCCAACGAGGAGGAGAACCGCGCCCCCGACCTCGACGCCCTGCGCGCCGCGGGTGTCGAGGTGCTGGTGACCGAGGTCCGCACCGTGCCGCAGGCCTTCACCGAACTGGAGCGGGTACTGGCCGCCTGCGGGTCGCCGTCCCGGCCCCGGTGGCTGGACGAGGCGGAGGAGGCCTGGTCGGCCGCCCTGCCGCCGCCGGAGCGGCGCGCCACGGCCGTCGTTCCCGTCTGGCGCAAGCCCTGGATGGTGCTGGGCCGCGACACCTTCGCGGGCGACGTACTGGCCCGCCTCGGCATCGACCACCTGTACGCCGACCACGCGGAGCGCTATCCGAAGGTCCCGGTCGAGGAGGTGCGGGCGGCCCGCCCGGACGTCGTGGTCCTGCCGGACGAGCCGTACCGCTTCACCGCCGACGACGGTCCGGAGGCCTTCCCGGGCCTGCCCTGCGCGCTCGTCGACGGGCGGTACCTCACGTGGTACGGGCCGTCGCTGGCACGGGCACCCCGGGAGCTGGGCGCGGCCCTGCGAGCAGCGCGCCGCTGACGAGGCCGCGCGCCGTGTGCACGGCGGCGACGGCCCAGGCGGCGACGAGGGCGGCGTACAGGACGACGGTGAGCCCGTCGTAGACGGTGAGTCCCGTATGCCGGGCCAGGGCCTCGGAGCCCGTGACACAGGTGCCCACCGGGAAGGTGAACGACCACCACGTCATCGAGAAGCCCATGCCCTCCCGCCGCGCCCGCACGACGTGCGCGGTGGCGAGGCACAGCCACATCAGCGCGAAGCCCATCACGGGCACGCCGTACAGGACTGCGAGGACCCCGAAACCCTCGGCGTACGCGCCGGGCACCACTTCGGGGGCCACGTCCGCGAACTTCCCCACCGCGGTCGTCGACTGCCCCAGCGGCCCCAGAACCAGGAACAGCGACGGGGTGAGCGCGAGCGGCAGCGGACCGCCGGTGAGCAGCCGGCCGAAGATCACCGGCAGCGTCACGAGAGTCGCCAGCAGACTCACCCCGAACATCGCGACGCAGGCCAGCAGCAGCGTCTGGCGGGGCTGCCCCGGCGGGAGGTGCGGGACCAGCAGCGGTCCGACGGCCGCGGACACCATCGGCGCGACGAGCGGCAGCAGCCACACGGGACTGGCCTGCCCCGGTTCTGTCCGGTGCCGTACGGCCATCAGGTACGGCACGGCGACCGCCGCCGCGAGCCCGATGACCGTACCGGCGGTGAACAGCACGGTGTCCAGGGCGACGGCGGCCCAGGTGCCGATCCAGTCCCGCCCGACGGTCATGGTGCCGCCGCCGACGGCCAGCAGGGCCATCGACAGACAGCCGTAGAAGGGGGCCGCCGCCGGGTCGAGAAGATGCGCGCGGGCCTGGTCGCGGTGGTGGAGCCAGTGCAGGGACCGGGCCACCAGCAGGGCCGCCAGCGCGGCGAGGGACAGCGCCCAGACCCCGGTGCAGACGGCGCGCAGCCCGGGCACGTGCCAGGGGAGCGCGGCTCCCGCGGTACCGACGATGGAGGTGCCCATGACGCACGCGTACCAGTTGGGCCCGAGATGACGGACGGCCGGGGCGCGCCGGCTCGGGGCGGTGGGAGCGGACAGGGGCGGGGCTGCGGTGACCATGCGTCCACGGTCGCGGTGGCCGAAACACCTGACCAGGGGCCATGTCCCTATGAGGGCATAAGCTGCAGTTATGAGCAGCAACGGTGCGGGTGGTACGGACGGCAGGGAAGGCGGACAGGAGACACCGGGGCGGCAGGCGACGGGCTCGCTGGCGCACCGGGTACCGGATCTCGGTGCGATGGAGCTGCTGCTGGCGGTGGCGCGCCTGGGCAGCCTCGGCGGGGCGGCGCGCGAGCTGGGCATCACACAGCCGGCCGCCAGCAGTCGCGTCCGCTCGATGGAACGCCAGCTGGGGGTGGCCCTGGTGGACCGGTCGCCGCGAGGCTCCCGGCTCACCGACGCAGGCGCGCTGGTCACGGACTGGGCGCGCCGGATCGTGGAGGCGGCCGAGGCGTTCGACGCGGGCGCGCAGGCACTGCGGGACCGGCGGGACTCGCGGCTGCGGGTGGCGGCGAGCATGACGATCGCGGAGTACCTGCTGCCGGGCTGGCTGGTCGCGCTCCGCTCCCAGCTGCCGGACACGGCGGTCTCGCTGCTCGCCGGGAACTCGGCGTCGGTGGGGGAGCGCCTGCTGTCCGGCGAGGCCGACCTGGGTTTCGTGGAAGGGGTGAGTGTTCCGGCGGGGCTCGACTCGGCCGTCATCGCCCGTGACCGGCTGATCGTCGTGACCGCGCCGGGTCACCCGTGGGCCCGTCGCCGGCGCCCGCTCGCGGCGGCGGAACTGGCGGCGACGCCGCTGATCCTCCGGGAGAAGGGTTCGGGCACCCGGCAGGTCCTGGACGCGGCCCTGGGCGGGCTGGCCCGCCCCCTGATCGAGCTGTCGTCGACCACGGCGGTGAAGGCGGCGGCCGTGAGCGGCGCCGGCCCCTCCGTCCTCAGCGAACTCGCCGTCGGCGAGGAGCTCGCCACCCGGCGCCTGGTGAGCGTCCCGGTGGCGGACGTCGCGCTGGCCCGCGACCTGCGGGCGGTGTGGCCCACCGGCCACCGTCCGACGGGCCCGGCCCGGCAATTGCTGTCACTGACGCGGGGGTAGGTCCGCCCGGCTCGCGCGCACCGGCCCGTCCTCTCGGGCCCCGCCCGGACACCATCCCCGCCCCGGACACCGTCACCGGGCCCGAGGACTCGTCCCCGGCGTCGCGGAAGTGGTGTCGGTCCGGTCCGACCGCGCCGCGCCCACCAACGCCCGCATCACCCGTACGTCCTTGTCCATCTCCGGATGCCACTGCACGCCGAGGACCCAGCCCGGGGCGGACGGCAGTTCCACGGCCTCCACGGTGCTGTCCGTCGCGTGGGCCGACGCGACGAGACCCGTGCCGAGCCGGTCCACCGCCTGGTGGTGGTACGTCGGCACGAACATCTCCTCGGGTACGACACCGGCGTACAGCGACCCCGGCACCGGCGTGACCGGGTGCCCCCCGAACACGCCCACCACCTCGGCATGGCCCTCGATGTGCTGGACGAGGGTGCCGCCGAGGGCGACGTTGAGCAGTTGCATGCCCCGGCAGATGCCCAGCAGCGGCACGCGCGCGGCCAGGGCCGCCTCGATGAGCGCCAGCTCCCATGTGTCCCGGGCCCGGGCGGGCGGGCCGGTGTGCGGGCCGGGTTCGGCGCCGTAGCGGACCGGTTCCACGTCCGGGCCGCCCGCGATCACCAGCCCGTCGAGGCGGGCGAGGGTGGCGGCGGCGTGCTCCGGCGCGTCCGGCGGCAGCATTACGGCCAGTCCGCCCGCGCGCTGCACGAGCCGCGGATACCCGGCCGGCAACAGCGCCGACTCCAGCTCCCACACGCCCCAGCGCGCCCCGGACTCCAGGTACGTACTGACGCCGATCAGCGGCCTGCCCGCCATGCGGCCTCCCGGTAACGAACCGTCAGTGCACTGTCAGTGAATCGTCTCGGCAATGGGTCGCCGGCACACCTTTGCCGCGCGGCGCGCGGGACGTACGTGCAGGACACGTACGTGCAGGACACGCACGCGCAGGACACTCATGCCAGAAACCCGCGCAGCAGCGCCGCCGTCCCCGCACAGTGCTCCCGCGCGATCTCCCGCGCCCCGTCCGCGTCCCCGTCGACCACGGCTTCCACCAGCGCGATGTGCTGCCGCTGGGAGTGCTCCAGGTTGCGCACCAGTAGCGGGATGCAGTCCAGCAGGTCGTTCAGGGCGGCCCGGACGGCCGCGTACTGCGCCGCCAGGGCCGGTGAGCCGCACAGCTCGGCGAGGGTGAGGTGCAGCATCGTGTCCAGCCGCCGGTACTGGGCCATAGGGGCGTCCCGCGTGCCGGCCAGCGCCTCCCGCAGCCGCGCCGCCCGCGCGTCCGTCAGCCCGTGCGCCGCGCACAGCCCGGCGGCGCCCACCTCCAGCACCTCCCGGAAGCGCAGCACGTCCTCGATGTCGACGCCGGCGACCCGGCGCCGCAGCTCGTCCTCACCGCCCGCGTCCGTACGCGGCAGCACGAACGTTCCTCCGTACCGGCCGCGCCGCGCCCGGACCAGCCCCTGGTCCCGGAGTACCCGCAGCACCTCGCGCAGCGTCACCCGGCTGATCCCCAGCCGCTCCGCCAGCTCCCGCTCGGCCGGCAGCCGCTCGCCGCCGGACACCAGGCCCAGCCTGACGACCTGGAGGATCTGCTCCAGCGCCTCCTCGAAGCCGTTGCCGGCCCGCACCGTCCGCAGCACCGGTGCGAGCCGGTCCGTCACGCTCCCGCCGGTTTCCTCCGGCATGCGGCCGCGCCCCCTTCCCAAGCAATGGTCCCCCGCCATACCTTATGGCTCCCGGCCACAAGGAGGCTCTCCCCGTGCCAGACCGCACACCCCCACTCGGGGTCGAGGAACTGCACGCCCTCGTCGCAGCCGGTGACATCGACACCGTCGTCCTGGCCTTTCCCGACATGCAGGGACGCCTCCAGGGCAAGCGGTTCGCCGCGCGCTTCTTCCTCGACGAGGTCCTGGGACACGGCACGGAGGGCTGCAACTACCTCCTCGCCGTCGACGCCGACATGAACACCGTCGACGGCTACGCGATGTCCTCCTGGGACCGCGGCTACGGCGACTTCGCCATGCACGCGGACATGAACACCCTGCGCCGCCTGCCGTGGAACGAGGGCACCGCGTTCGTCGTCGCCGACCTTGCCTGGGAGGACGGCTCCCCGGTGCTCGCCGCGCCCCGCCAGATCCTGCGCCGCCAGCTGCAGCGGCTGGCCGAACACGGTTGGACCGCGCGGGTCGGCACGGAGCTGGAGTTCATCGTCTTCCGCGACACCTACGAACAGGCCTGGGACTCCGGCTACCGAGCCCTGACCCCGGCCAACCAGTACAACATCGACTACTCGGTGCTCGGCACCGGCCGCGTCGAACCCCTGCTGCGCCGCATCCGCAACGAGATGGCCGGCGCCGGCCTCACCGTCGAGTCCGCCAAGGGCGAGTGCAACCCGGGCCAGCACGAGATCGTCTTCCGCTACGACGAGGCCCTGGTCACCTGTGACCAGCACGCGGTCTACAAGACCGGCGCCAAGGAGATCGCCGCGCAGGAGGGCATGTCCCTCACCTTCATGGCCAAGTACAACGAGCGTGAGGGCAACTCCTGCCACGTCCACCTCTCCCTCGCGGACACCGACGGCGACAGCGTCATGGCGGGCGAGGGGGAAGGCGGCATGTCCGAGGTCATGCGGCACTTCCTCGCCGGACAACTGGTGGCGCTGCGCGAGTTCTCCCTCCTGTACGCCCCCCACATCAACTCCTACAAGCGCTTCCAGCCCGGCTCCTTCGCCCCGACCGCCGTCGCCTGGGGCCACGACAACCGCACCTGTGCCCTGCGCGTCGTCGGCCACGGCCGCTCCCTGCGCTTCGAGAACCGGCTCCCCGGTGGCGACGTCAACCCGTACCTCGCGGTGGCCGGCATGGTCGCGGCCGGACTGCACGGCGTCGAACAGCGGCTGGAACCGCCCGAGCCGTGCCGGGGCAACGCCTACCCCGCCGGTTACGAACACGTCCCCACCACGCTGCGCGAAGCCGCCGAGCTCTGGGAGAACAGCACCCTCGCCAAGGACGCCTTCGGGGACGAGGTCGTCGCCCACTACCGCAACATGGCGCGCGTCGAACTGGACGCCTACGACGCCGCCGTCACGGACTGGGAGCTGCGCCGCTCCTTCGAACGCATGTGAGGCCCCGCTTGTCCCATGAGTCCCACGAGTCCCATGAGTCCCATGAGCTGCGCGTACTGAACCCCGCCACCGAAGGGGTCGTCGCCACCGTCCCCGCCGCCTCCGCGGCCGACGTCGACGCCGCCGTCGTACGGGCCGCGCGGGCACAGACCACCTGGGCCGCCCTCGCTCCCGGCGACCGTGCCCGGCTGCTGCGCCGCTTCGCCACCGCCGTCGACGAACACCTGGAGGAGCTGGCCCGGCTGGAGGTCCGCGAGGCCGGGCACACCATCGGCAACGCCCGCTGGGAGGCCGGCAACGTCCGCGACCTGCTCGACTACGCCGCAGGGGGAGTGGAGCGGCTCAGCGGACGGCAGATCCCGGTCGCCGGCGGCCTGGACGTGACGATCCTCGAACCGCTCGGCGTCGTCGGCGTCATCGCGCCCTGGAACTTCCCCATGCCGATCGCCGCCTGGGGCACCGCCCCGGCGCTGGCGGCGGGCAACGCCGTACTCCTCAAGCCCGCCGAGGCGACCCCGCTGACCGCGCTCCGTCTGGCCGAGCTCGCCCTCGCGGCCGGTCTCCCCGAGGGCCTCTTCCAGGTGCTGCCCGGTCGCGGGCCCGTCGCGGGCGACGCGCTCGTCGTGCACCCGGGCGTGGCGAAGATCGTGTTCACCGGGTCGACGCCCGTGGGCCGGCAGGTGGCCGCCAAGGGCGCGGCCCTCCTCAAGCCCGTCACCCTCGAACTCGGCGGCAAGAGCCCCAACATCGTCTTCGCCGACGCCGACATCGAGGCCGCCGCCGCCACCGCGCCCATGTCCTTCCTCGACAACTGCGGCCAGGACTGCTGCGCCCGCACCCGCATCCTGGTCCAGCGCACGGTGTACGACCGTTTCCTCGCCCTTCTCGCCCCCGCGATCGAGTCCGTCCTCGTCGGTGACCCGGCCGACGAACGGACCGACATGGGCCCCCTGATCTCCCAAGCCCAACTGGACCGCGTCCGCTCCTACGTCCCCGCCGACGCCGAGGGCATCTGCGGCAAGGCACCCGGGGGCGGCCCCGGTTTCTGGTTCCCGCCCACCGTCCTCACCGGTGTCGACGCGCACGCGCCCGTGGCCGTCGAGGAGGTCTTCGGGCCCGTCGCCGTCGTCCTGCCCTTCGAGGACGAGGCCGACGCGATCCGCCTGGCCAACGCCACCGACTACGGCCTGGCCGGCTCGCTCTGGACCCGGGACGTCGGCCGCGCCCTGCGCGTGTCGAGCGCGGTCCGCGCCGGGAACCTGTCCGTCAACTCCCATGCCGGCGTCCGCTACTGGACACCCTTCGGCGGCTTCAAGCAGTCCGGCCTCGGCCGCGAACTCGGCCCGGACGCGCTGACCGCCTTCACCGAGACCAAGAACGTCTTCATCAGTAACGTCCCGTAAGTCCCAGGACATCCGGTGACGTCCCGTCGAGTACGGAGGACCCGCACAGTGAGTGAAGACATCGTCTGCCGCAGGCTCGTCGGCCGTACCGCGGTCGTCACCGGAGCCGGCAGCGGCATCGGCCTCGCGACGGTCCGCCGGCTCGCCTCCGAAGGTGCGCACGTCGTCTGCGGCGACGTGGACGAGCCCCGGGGCGAAGCCGCGGCCGAAGAGACCGGCGGGACCTTCGTCAAGGCCGACGTCACCGACCCCGAGCAGGTCGAGGCGTTGTTCAAGGCGGCCTACGACACCTACGGCAGCGTCGACGTCGCGTTCAACAACGCCGGCATCTCACCACCCGACGACGACTCCATCCTGGAGACCGGCCTGGAGGCCTGGAAGCGCGTCCAGGAGGTCAACCTCACCTCCGTCTACCTGTGCTGCAAGGCCGCCATCCCCTACATGCGGCGCCAGGGCAGGGGGTCCGTCATCAACACCGCGTCCTTCGTGGCCCGGATGGGCGCGGCGACCTCGCAGATCTCGTACACCGCGTCCAAGGGCGGCGTCCTCGCCATGTCGCGTGAACTGGGTGTGCAGTTCGCCCGGGAGGGCATCCGCGTCAACGCTCTCTGCCCCGGCCCGGTCAACACGCCGCTGCTGCGGGAACTGTTCGCCAAGGACCCGGAGCGGGCCGCGCGACGCCTCGTCCACGTTCCGGTCGGGCGGTTCGCCGAGGCCGAGGAGATCGCCGCCGCCGTCGCGTTCCTGGCCAGCGACGACTCCTCCTTCGTCAACGCCACCGACTTCCTGGTGGACGGCGGGATTTCCGGGGCGTACGTCACACCGCTGTAGCCGGGCGCGGGCGGCGTCCTAAAGTGCCGGGATGAGCATGACGCCGCCACCCGGCTGGTACCGCGATCCGTCGGCCCCGCACCAGGAACGCTGGTGGGACGGCACCACCTGGACGGAGCACCGGCGCGCGCCCGGGACCACCGGATACGCGGCGGCCCGGCCCCCACAGCGACAACCGCAGCAACCGCCGGGGCCGCACCTGCCGCATCAGGCGCATCAGATGCAGCCCGGTCAGCCGTCGACCCCGCCGTTGTCCACGGACGGTGGTCCGTGGTGGCGTCCGCCGGGCGGCGGCACCGGGCGCGGGAAGGCCGTCGCCCTCGTCACCGCGGCGGCCGTGCTGGTGGCGGCGGTCGTCACCGGCGTACTCGTCCTCGGCGAGGACGACGGCGGCAGCCCCGAGGCGCGGACCCCGCCGGCCACGCCGACCGCCACCGGCCCGGCACCGGCGAGCACCGAGCCGGCCCCCTCGCCGACGTCCTCCGAACCCTCCGCCGACGACCCGGCCGTGGTCGAGGACCCGCTCAACGGCATCGTCTTCCCGCTGCCGGACGGCTGGGTCCGGCCGGAGCACGTCGCCCAGGACGACGTCATGATGACCACGGACGGCACCTACGACTGCCCCGCCGACGGCAGTGTGTGCCGGCACGGTCTCGTCATCTCCCGCACCGTCACGGCGAACGGCGAGTCCGCCCCGAAGGCCCTCGCCCGGCAGGACATCGAGGACGCCGCCGACGACGCCTACGACCGCGACCTGATCGGCAACAAGCCCTTCGGCGGCATCGAGTCCCACGAGGAGGTGGCCTCCGGGCCGGTCGCGGTGGCCGGACGCGCCGGGTACTACGTGCGCCGGCGGGTGACGACGGCCAAGGGCCCCGGCGGGTACGTGCAGTCGCTGGTGTTCCCCTCCACCGTCGGCACGGGGTCACCGATCCTCGTCCGCTACGTCTTCGACGCCGGCGAGGACGGGCCGCCGCTCGACGTCATGGACCGGATCACCGAGGGCATCCGGCCCGTCGACGACGCGGACACGGGCGGCGGGGTCGGCAGCGGCATCGGCCCGTCGAGTTGACCCGGCCGACCCGCGGAAGATGTGCCCCACTTGCTCGCGGAAGGTGTGCCCTCCCCACGGAAGGTGTGCCCCTCCCTACAGGAAAGCGTGTCCCTCGCCCCGGTACGTCGGCACCGTAGCCGTCACCGCGTCCCCCTCCACCAGGTGCAGCGCGTCGAACCGCTCGCACAGCTCACCGGCCTTGGCATGCCGGAACCACACCTTGTCGCCGATGAGGAGGTCGTCGGCGGGCGACCCGATCAGCGGCGTCTGCACCTCGCCGGCGCCCTCCTGGGAGTCGTAGCGCAGGCCCTCGGGGAGATACGGCACGGGCAGCCGGTCGGCGCCGGGTGCCCCGGAGGCCGGATAGCCACCACCGAGGACGGTCACGACCCCGACCCCCGGCCGCCGTACGACGGGCTGGGCGAACAGGGCCGCCGGACGGCCCCGGAACGAGGTGTAGTTGTCGAACAGCCGCGGCACGTACAGCCCGGACCCGGCGGCGATCTCCGTGACCGCGTCCTCCGCGGCGGTGTGCTGCACGCTGCCCGAGCCGCCGCCGTTGACGAACTCGAGGCCCGGCACCACGGCCCGCACCGCCCGCACCACCGCGGCCCGCCGCTCGGCGAGTTCCCGGCGGGCGGCGGCCTGCATCAGCCGCACCGCCCGCGACCGCAGCGGCCGCCCGGCCACCGCGTCCCCGACCCCGGCGACATGGCCCTCGTACGCCATGATGCCGACGACCTCGAACCCAGGCCGGCGGGCCACCGCGCGGGCCAGGTCGGCGACCTGGGCGGGGGAGTGCAGCGGGGAGCGCCGGGCCCCGACCCGCACCCGCCCGCCGAGCAGCCTCAGCGAGGTGTCCAACTCCAGGCAGACCCGCACGACTTCCCGGCCGCCGTGGCGCGCGGCGTCGATGATGCTCAGCTGTGCCGGGTCGTCGATCATCACGGTCACGGCGGAGGCCAGCTCGGGATCGGCGGTCAGCTCGGCGTACCGGGCGCGGTCCGCCGACGGATAGGCGAGCAGGACGTCCTCGAAACCGGAGCGCGCCAGCCACAGGGACTCGGCCAGCGTGAACGACATGACGCCCGCGAAACCGTCCCTGGCCAGGGCGCGTTCGAGCAGGGCCCGGCAGCGTACGGACTTGCTGGCGACCCGGATCGGCTTCCCGCCGGCCCGGCGGACCAGATCGTCCGCGTTGGCGTCGAAGGCCTCCAGGTCCACGATCGCCACGGGGGCGTCCAAATGGGCGGTGGCCCGGTCGTAACGGGCCCGGTCAGCGGCGCGCGCAGTCATGAACGCAGCCTGCCAGACAGGATTACCGCAGGGTAGTGGGACGTTCCGGGCCAATGCCACGGGCGCGCGGACTGGTTCCCCGCCGGGTGGGGTCACGCCGTAGAGTGACGCGCACGCACGGCGCGACGGCCCGGGCGGCGGTGCCCCGGGCCCCGCCGGGATGGTGGTCCGCCCGTGCGGGTATGCGTGCCCGGGGACGGATCGGTCCACGCCGGGCCGGGGCAGGAGACCACATCACCGGCCCGCGCCGGAGAACGGCCCGGGCCCGAGGAAACGGGGGGTGCATGAGCACGGAAGCACGCCGCACCTCCCTTCCCCCGCACCCCGCGACCCCGCCTCGTCCCGGCACCGGCACCGGCACCCCACTTCACACCGACACCGACACCGGCACCCCGCCTCGCCCGGCCACGCCCCCACGCCCGGGCACGCCCTCTCGCGCCGACGTACCGTCTCGTCACGCCGCCGACGCGCGCCCCGGTACACCATCCCGCCCGGGCACGCCCTCTCGCGCCGACGCGCGCCCCGGTGCGCCGGCCCGCCCGGACACCCCGCCACGCCCTGCCGTGCCGCCCCACCCGGCCGTCCCGCCACGCCCCGTACAGGCGTCGGCGGCGGGCGACGGGCCGGAGCACAGGCACGGCGCGCGACGGCCGGAGGCCGCGTCGGACGACCGGACGCCGTCCGAGGGCGGTGCCTCCGGGAGCGGCCGGCCGCCCTCCCCGCGTTTCCGTCTCGCCCGCTCCCGGAACACCGACCCCGCGCCTCCGCCACCGAGTGCCTCCGCCCGCTTCCCCGACGCCCCGCCGACCGTCGGCCACCCGGTCCTGGGCGGGGGCGGTACGTCACGGTCGGCCCGCGCGGCCGGGCCCTCGCCACGTCGTACGGGTGCCGCCGCCAACCTCTCGCCCGGAGGCGCCGCGTCGCAGGCGGTACCGCCGCAGCGTCCGGCCGGGCCCTCCGCCCACCATCCGGGCGCCCCCGCGGAGACCCCGTCCGAGACGACCAGACGTCTCCGGCCGATCCCACCGGAGCCGGAGCCGGAGCCGGAGCCGGTGCGGGGACCGGAGTGGGAGCGGCAGGAACCGGAGCAGAAGTCGCGGCCGGCGGCCGAGTCGCCGGCCGGCTCCCTCGGTGCTCCCGACCCCGCCCTGTCCTGGGGCGCCCCGACGGTGTCCGGCGACGGGCGGCCACGTGTGTCGTTCGGGGAGCCCGAGGGATACGACGGGCTCGCCCGGCCGCGTCCGCTCGGTGGGCGGCTGAGGCCCCAGGCCGTCGCCGCGGCCGTCTGCCTCGTGCTCGGCATGGGACTCGTCACCGGTGCCGTCACCGGCAGCTGGCTCGCCGGCGACTCCGGGGACGGCGGCGCGCGCAGCGCGTTCACCGAGGCCGCGGAACTGTGGCACGGCATCCCGGTCGACCGGCTGTTCCCGCCCACCGTGCAGGGGCAGGGCGCCGGACCCGGCGGCGCCGACCGCACCTGGACGCGGGTCGCCGTCGCCCCGGACAGCGACTGCGCGGACGCCTTCGACCCGCTGCTGGCCAAGGTCCTCGAACCGGTCGGCTGCCGGCGCCTGCTGCGCGCCACCTACACCGACGCCACCCAGAGCTACGTCACCACCGTCGGCCTGCTCTTCGCCAAGGCCGACGCCGCCGCCATGACCTCACTGGCCGGCCGGTTCGAGAAGGAGGGCCTGGGCCGCCGCGCCGACCTCATGCCGCTGCCGTACGCCGCGAAGGACACCGTCGCCGCCGGCTTCGGCGCCCCGCAGCGGGCCGCGTGGACCGTCTCCGTCCTCACCGACGCCCCCGTCGTCGTCTACGCCGTCTCCGGCTGGGCCGACGGCCGCGCCGTCGACGAGCCGGAGCCCGCCGAGGAGGCCATGGAGTCCGGCGCCACCTCGGCGCCCGCCCAGGCCGGCCTCGGCCACGAGGCGCAAGGGCTCGCCGACCGCGTCGAACGCGCCCTGCGCAAGAACGTCGGCCCGGCCACGGAGCACCCGTCGTGACCGCCGCCGGCATCCGCCGCGGGACAGGAACCCTGAGCCTCCTCCTCGCCGCCGCCCTCGTCCTGGTCCCGGCACCGGCCGCGCACGCCGACGGCATCCGCGCCCAGCAGTGGGCCCTGGACGCCATGCACGCCCAGGAGGCGTGGCGTACCACCAAGGGCGCCGGCGTCACCGTCGCCGTCCTGGACACCGGTGTCGAGGCCGACCACCCCGACCTGGTCGGCAACGTCCTCACCGGCAAGGACCTGGTCGGTTTCGGCGCGCGCGAGGGCGACCGCGAATGGGCCCGGCACGGCACCGCCATGGCCGGGATCATCGCCGGTCACGGCCATGGGCCCGGCAACGCCGAAGGCGTCATGGGCATCGCCCCCCAGGCGAAGATCCTGCCGCTGCGCGTGATCCTGGAGGACGGCGACGACTCCCGCGCCAAGGCCCGCAAGACCCGCGGCAACGCCCTCGCGGAGGGCATCCGCTGGGCCGCCGACCACGGCGCCGACATCGTCAACCTCTCCCTCGGCGACGACTCGGCCTCCGCCCACCCCGAACCCGCCGAGGACGAGGCCATCCAGTACGCGCTGAAGAAGGGCGTGGTCGTCGTCGCCTCGGCCGGCAACGGCGGCGAGAAGGGCGACCACATCTCCTACCCGGCCGCCTATCCGGGGGTGATCGCCGCGACCGCGGTCGACCGCTACGGAACCCGCGCCTCCTTCTCCACCCGTCGCTGGTACGCCACGGTCAGCGCCCCCGGCGTCGACGTGATCATCGCCGACCCCGACCACCGGTACTACGAGGGCTGGGGCACCAGCGCCGCCGCCGCCTTCGTCTCGGGTGCCGCCGCCCTGGTGAAGTCGGCCCACCCGGACCTCACCCCGGCCCAGGTCAAGAGCCTCCTGGAGGACACGGCCCGCAATGCCCCCGCCAAGGGTCGCGACGACTCCCGCGGTTACGGCTTCGTCGACCCCGCCGCCGCCGTCGAGGCGGCCGGACGCCTGAAGCCCGAGAGGCTCAAGGCGGCGGCGTACGGCGAGGAGTACTTCGGCTCCGGCCCGGACGCCCCCGCCGCCGACGACGACACATCGGCCTGGGCGGCCCCGCTGGCCGGCGGCGCGGGCGGCGTCATGATCGTCGCTGCCGTCGTCCTGTGGCGGGGCCGCCGCGAACGCTACGAAGACTTCTGACTCCGGGTGCCGCTGTCCGCTACGGCGGTTTCCGACTGTGGGTGCCGCTGTCC